>DAOVMB010000446.1 GCA_030630905.1 Sedimentisphaerales bacterium | reverse complement strand
GCTCGTCGATCCGGTGGCGAACATCGTATGTATTGATGGACGCCTTTTCAGCGTTGAGACCGGTCATGTTCTTGACAATTCGGTCGAGGCTGGCTTCGACTGACTGCATATTGGAGGCGAGTTTTCCTTCCTGCCGGCTTTCCCGCCTGTCACTGATCCGAACAAATGCGACGCCTGCGGCACCGAGGATAAAGGCAAGAGCAAAATAGTCCCAGCGGATTTGCTCTTTGTCCACAACCGCCGTGAGAGCTCCGGCAAGGAAGCCAAGAATTATCATCAGGTATCCGAGTTTTTTCATCATGATTTCTTCCTATCCGCCCATTGCGCCGGCGATAATAAAGTACAAAGCGAAGCCGACACCGACGAGGGCTTCCCCGACGATCAGGCCGGCTGCCACGGGAATCCCCACCTCTTCGCTGAACTGGGGCCCCTTTATCCGGTCTAAGACCATCCGGATCGCCATTCCGATGCTGTAGGTCAGTACAATACTGAACGGCAGATAAAAGCCGAGGCCCACCAGGATGCCAAGTCCGCCGATGCCGCTTGCACTCAGCAAGGCGCCGAGACCGGCGCCGGCGATGTATTTTTCAAGCGGCACGTCACCGCCCAGAATTCCCTTTATCGTGCTGGCGAGCGCCTGGCCCTGAGGCGCTGGTAGCCGGTCGCTGCCCAATCCGTATGCTTTGTGGAGCACGAAAATAAGACAGATGATTACAACAGGCCCCAGCCATGTGGCGAGAAATTGCCCGATCTGCTGCTTTTTCGGTGAGGCGCCTACCAGATAGCCGGTCTTGAGGTCGAGCATCAGGTCGCACGCCTGGGCCATTGCGACACATGGGGCAGCCCCGACCATGACCGAGGCAATCGTGGCCGCAGAGTCGGGCAATCCGCTGCAAATGACAATCAGGATAGTGACCGCGATCAGCGTCATTCCGCTAAGCGGCGACCAGTTTGTCCGGCCGATACATTCCGAGAGAATCACGCCGGCAACCCATATCCAAAGGGTGCCGAGCAGGGCCATCAGAGCCCCGCGAAGCAGACCCATGTCCTCGACAGAGCTAACGGCAATCACGAACAGCAGAATAGTAGCCCCTGCGATTCCAACGTAGAGCAGGCGAATCGGCATTTCGTCTTTCGAGATCGCCGTCTTCATCTTCGCAGCGCTTTGCATGCTGCGAACGGCGCTGACAATCAGCGGCAGCGCCAGAACAATACCGGTCAGGGCGCCTCCAATCAACATGCCAATACCGGCCGGCCTGAACAAAGTCAATCGCAAATATCCCGGCATGCTCATTTCGAGTTCCCCAAGGGCCTCAGCCGAGGGCAAGAGATTCATTCCGGCCAGGCAAGGAGCCAAAATCCAGTAGCAGACGAAACCTCCGATGACAAAGGAGAAGCCGCCCCTGCCTGAAATGAAGCCGACGCCCACCGTCATCAGGGAGATATACCAGATACCGTTCATGTATTCCGGCAAGCCTATCAGCCCGCCCAGGTTACAGTTCTCGAAAGCGGAGATTCCTTTTATCTGCGCCATGTACTGACTGAAGAAGTAAACAACACCGCTCAATGTCAGGCCGGACAGCAACAGTATGGCTTTGTGGACCCCGGCGCCGGGGGATTTTAGAATCGTCGCCACGGCGACACCGCCCGGATAGGCGAGCCGCTCGTAGTCGATCATCTGCTTGCGGAGCGGGATGATAAATGCGATACCGAGGATGCCGCCGGCGATGCACGAGAAAACCATCAGCACGGCGTTGAATTCGGTTTCGCCTAAAATGAACAGGGCCGGCACCGTAAACATCATGCCGGCCGAGGCGCCGTTGACCGAGCTTGCGATGGTCTGGTTGATGTTGTTCTCGACGATGCTGCTGCGCCGCATGATGCCTCGAAGGATCCCGAAGCCTAAGATCGCGGCCACCTCCGAGCCTTCGATGGAAAAACCAAGGACCAGGCTGGCGTAGCCGATGCTCAGTGCGATGAGAATTCCCAATCCGTAACCCACGAGAACCGCCGTCAGTGTCAGTTCCGGGTAAGGTCCCCGGCGGATTATCCTTTCTCCGCCGTCATTACTCATTGTCACTATTCGCTCTCCTTTCAGCGGTAGTAAGTGAAGCTCACTCGTATGAAATAATGGATATCACTTTATAATCGGCTATCTTTTCTCTGCCCTGCAAATCTGCAAGCTCTATAAGAAATGTGATGCCGGCAACTGTTCCTCCTATTTTTTCAATGAGTTCGCAGGCCGCAGACATTGTTCCACCCGTAGCCAACAGATCGTCCACCATTAACACCTTCCCGCCGCTCTTTACGGCATCACTATGTACTTCCAAAGTATCCGTGCCATACTCCAGATCGTAGCTGATGCTCTCGGTCTGCCAGGGCAGCTTGCCTTTTTTGCGTATGGGTACAAAGCCGGCGCCGAGCTTTTCTGCCACTGCGGCCCCAAATATAAAGCCTCTGGCCTCCACGGCGGCGACATATTCGATGCCAGCATCTATAAAATCGGTGCACAAAGAATCCACTGCCACCTTAAAAGCCTTTGGATTTAGTAATAACGGCGTGATGTCACGAAATAAAATCCCCTCTTTCGGCCAGTCGGGAATGCTGCGAATATATTTTTTCAGGTCAATCCCTTCGTCCTTCATTTGCTTGCCTTCCATGGTTCCTGTCAAAGTTACAATTAAAGATAGGGTGTGCATCGCACACCATTTATTGGCGATGATGGTGTGCAGTACACACCCTACAATTGTCTATTGTTAATATATTACCAGGGAAATGCAAGTTTAATCGAGATGATATTCGAGGCTATTCTTCGTTCATGTATTCAAAAAGATTGGTAAGCGCATCACGCCGAATCTGCCGAATCCTCTCTCGTGTTAGTCCCATTTGTTTGCCGATCTCCTTGAGCGACATCGGCTTTTTTCCATCGAGCCCGTAATGCAACCTCAAGACATCCGCTTCTCTCGGGTCGATTTCGTTGAGCAATCTCAAAGCTTTCAGCTTTTCCTCGACGGCAATTAATGCATCTTCCGGCCTGCCGCCGCTTGGATCCTCCAAAATCGCTTCGAGCATTTGATCCTCATCCGCCTCATCTCCGCTGCAGGATTCCCCTGTAGAGCTGAGAACCTCAACGATACGAT
>DAOVMB010000452.1 GCA_030630905.1 Sedimentisphaerales bacterium | reverse complement strand
GTACGGGCGGCTTTGCTCGGTCTGCATAAATTCATCGAGCGTACGTGTGACATCCTGCCTGATCTGCTCGGCGACGGCGGCGAACTCGCCCAGGCGAGCGCCCTCCAGGCCCTGCGCCCGTATCCGGATGGAGTGGTATCCCATCCAAACCAGCCCGCACAGAGCCGCGAGAATAATTATCGATAATATTACAAGCCGCTTATACATTTGTTTTTACCGGTGTTAAGGATATTTGTTAGCCGCCGCTTTCATATTTATAGCCCGCGCCGCGGACGGTTTTTATGATTTGCGGATCGGCGGCGTCATGCTCGATCTTGCTCCTGAGTTTGGCGATGTGCATATCGACCGTTCTTGTGCCTAAATCGCTCATCGTCTCGTTCCAGACTTCTTTGTAGAGTTCCTCCCTGCTGATGACCCGGTTCGGATTGGCGGCGAAGTGTTGTACAATTGCCGCTTCGCGCTTGCTGATTTCTATTTCTTCTTCTGAGCGTTTTATTTTCAAGCCGGCAATATCGACATCCAAATCCGCGAATCGAAACGTCTGCCCGACGGCGCGTGCCGGGTCGGTTCGACGAAGTACGGCGTTGATTCTCGCCAGCAGCTCTTCGAGCGAGAACGGCTTGGTGATATAGTCGTCGGCGCCAAGGTTCAGTCCGGCGACTTTTTCTTTTTCCTGCCCCTTGGCGGTCAGCATGATAATCGGAGTCTGCAAGCCATCGTTACGCCATTTGAAGCACAGTTGTTCGCCGCTGACTTTAGGCAGCATCAAATCGAGCATAATTAAATCGAACCGCCGCCCGGCCACCGCCCGCTCCGCATCCAGCCCATCGGCGGCCTCGGTCACTTCGAAGTTGTGAAACTCCAGAAAGTCCGTCAGAGCCGAGCGAATTTTCTCTTCGTCTTCAACTACTAAGATAGATTCTTTTTCTTCCATAGTCACATTTGCTCCTATGTATATTATAGGCTATATCGACGCTGATGTTTTGTAAATGTTTTGTAAAAAAGCATAGCTTCTATTTTACGTCCATTTTACTCAACTCTCAACTGGAACTATCGTATAATTTATATAGTTCGAGAACCCAATTATAAATCTTTTTGTTAGGAGAAAATGAAATGAAGCACGTAAGTAGAACTCAGAAATGGCTGCCCGGATTTGTGTTTTTTCTCGGAATCTGTATGACGTTTTTCATACAGACCATTGCAGCGGCAAATACTTCCGAAGAAGCCCTTGCAAGCATGCCCGTCAAAGAGATTACCATCTTCAAAGACGGACACGCTTTCGTCCTGCACGAGGGCAAAATGCCGGCCGGCACCGATGGCAACGTCACAATCGATTACCTGCCCAGGCCAATCATCGGCACGTTTTGGGCTTATTCGGCGGACTCCAATGCCAAACTCACCGGTGTCATCTCTCATAAGCACATCGTCCCGGTCAAAAGAACCGCTCTGACTATCCCCGAACTCATCGAGGGGAACATCGGCGCCAAGGTTCGCATTACCGAGGCCGGACTCGCTGCCTACGAGACCACCATTCTTGGTATTCCGACTCGAAGCACCGAAGAACTCAGCAGGGCCGATCCGCCGGGAAGTCCGGAAAAGCTGCCGGAGCGAGGCAGTATTGTTCTACTGAAATTTGAAGGTGGCGTCAAAGCGGTTCCTATCAGCCGGATTCAGGAAGTGACTTTTCTCGATGAGCCTAAGCTGCAATTAGCCGGCGAGCAGTTCCGGGATATGATGACACTCAAGCTCGACTGGGGCAGACGCAAGCCCAAACGGGATGTAGATGTCGGCATGGTCTATGTCCAGCGGGGCATTCGCTGGATACCCAACTATCGAATCGATATCGACGGCAAGGGCAACGCCATCGTAAAACTTCAGGCGACCATCATCAACGAACTGGCGGACGTCGAGGACGTCAAAGCTCACCTCGTGATTGGCGTGCCGAAGTTCGCATTCGAGAACACGCTTGACCCAATATCACTTCAGCAGACGGTGGCACAGCTTTCAAGGCACTTCCGTCCCGATAGTCAAGCCGCCTACGCTTTTTCCAATATGATAATGAGCCAGGCCGCGAGGCCTGTACGCCGCGCCGATGTCCCGGCCGGCAATAACGGTGACTCGCTCGATCTCGGTCCCGATGTTGCCAGCTCCGGCAAGAATGAGGACCTGTACATCTTCACGCTCGAACATGTAACCCTGAAAAAAGGTCAGCGGATGGTCGTGCCGGTGGCCGAGTACGAGCTAAAATATGAGGACGTTTTCGTGCTCGATCTTCCATTCGGGCCGCCGCCTGAGGTTCGGCACAATCTTAACAGCCAGCAGCAAACCAAACTGGCGCAGCTTTACCATTCTCCGAAGGTAATGCACAAGATACGCCTTGCCAATAATGCCAAATGCCCGTTGACCACGGCTCCGGCACTGATCCTTCGCCAAGGCCGCATTATCGCGCAGGGCATGATGACCTACACCGCAGTCGGCGCATCGAGCGACCTTGAGTTGACGGCTGCCGTAGATATTGCCGTCGAGAAGCTCGACAAGGAAACCGACCGCATCCCCAATGCAGTCAAATGGGATAACTATTCTTATGCCCGGAGTAATCTGACCGGGACCATCCACCTTACGAATCGTCTCGCAGAAACCGTTAAAGTAGAGGTCCGGCGATCCATCCTTGGCCATGTCGACAGTGCCGGCCACGAAGGTTCAATCGTGCACTTAGGCAGGCACGAGGGCGGATGGATGGATCCGAACAGCCTGCCGTTCTGGTGGGGTTGGTACAATTGGCCATACTGGTGGTACCATTTCAACGCCGTAGGCCGTGTGACATGGGAATGCGAACTCAAGCCCGGAAAGTCAATCGAACTTCAGTACAAGTGGCATTATTTCTGGCGCCGGTAAAAGGTAGAAACAATGGCATTTCGAGGTATTATATGTTTAGCCAAGGGAAAGCCATCCCCATCCCGATACACGACAATCGGGATGAGGCTGCCACCCGATAGAATTGATGTAAAACGGGTGGCAGCCTCAAAGCCGAAGGCTTTGGGGATGGTCGCGAATGAAAGACTCCAGCTAAACACGTACAGAGATTTATCGCTTCC
>DAOVMB010000403.1 GCA_030630905.1 Sedimentisphaerales bacterium | reverse complement strand
GCTGGTACGCGGCCGGTCGGTCGGCAGTTCTAATATTGCCATCGGCGCCGCGTTGGAAGCCGGAAATCTGGCTGATGCATTGGATTTGTACGCCGATATTATCCTTAAACCCAGCCTGAAGGACGACCAATTCGAATTAGCAAGGCAACTGGCGATTGATGAGGTGTTGTCTTTAGACGATGATCCTCGGCATAAGGTAATGCTCAAATTGCGGGAGCAGTTTTATCCGAGCCCCCTCGGACGCAGCACAGTCGGAGATATCGCGGAATTGAAGGCTTTAACGGCCCGGATATCAGGGCAGATCATCAAAGATAAATTCAATCTTTCGCAGACGATTTTTTCGGTCGCGGGTAAATACGATTTCGATGCCGTTTGTCAGCAGATAGAGAGATTGTTTGAGCCCGAGGCACAAGAGGGCGGCGAATCAGTAATGTTAGGTCCAAGGCAGGGAAAAAACACGCATATCGATAATGATGGCGCGCAAGTACATATCGGCCTGATGACCGGAACGGTCAAGCCGACCGACGAGGACTATTACAATGCCAGAATCGCGATATCGGTTCTCTCAGGTGGAATGAGCGCCAGATTATTCACGGAGGTCAGAGAAAAACGAGGTCTGTGCTATGCAATCGGGGCGAGATATCACGGCCTGAAGGAAGCGGCCGGTATTATGTGTTACGCAGGCACGACGCCGGACAAGGCCCAGGACACACTCGATTGTGTCATCGGTGAATTTAACCGGCTCATCGAAGGAGTCACTGAAGATGAAATCGCCCGGGCCAAAGTGGGACTGAAAAGCTCGCTGATCCTGCAGAGCGAATCGTCCAGCAGCCGGGCCGGCGCCATTGGAAGCGATTATTATATATTGGGCAGAGTTCGCAGCCTGGACGAAATCAAGAACAAGATCGAGGCAACCAGTGTTGATTCGGTTCTGGCGTTTCTCAGAGCCAATCCGTTCGGGGAATTTACAGTGGTGACAATCGGCCCGAAGCAAGTTAACGTACAGTAGGACGACGCATGGAATTTAAGAGCGAGAAATTAGAAAACGGCTTAGTTATAATCGGCGAGATTAACAAATCAGCCAAATCGGCGGCAGTTGGTTTTTTTGTCAAGACCGGCTCACGTGACGAGACCGAACAGATAAACGGCGTCTCGCATTTCCTGGAACACATGCTGTTCAAAGGCACGGAAAAGCTCAGTGCGCTTCAAGTGAACGAGGCATTCGACAGGACAGGGGCGCAATTCAACGCTTTTACCAGTGAGGAAAATACCGTTTATTATGCCGCCGTTCTTCCTGAACACCTGGCCGAGGCGACGGGACCGTGGACGCAGTTGATGAGGCCGGCCATGAGAGACGGGGATTTCAATATTGAGAAGAACGTCATCAAAGAAGAAATTGCGATGTACAAAGACCTGCCGAGCTTCGATGTTATGGACCAATGCAGAACTCTGCACTTCGATGGGCATCCCTGCGGCAACAGCGTTCTGGGCAGCGAAGAGAGCATCGACAATTTAACCGCCGAACAGATGCGGGACTATTTCGCAGAGCGTTACGCGCCGAACAATATGGCCTTGGCCTGCGCGGGGAATTTTGACTGGGACCAAATCTGCTCCTTAGCTACCGACTCCTGCAGCGCATGGCAGCAGCAGGCCGTCGAACGGAAACTCGGTCACAGCCGGGGCAGCAGGAAAACTGAACGTCTGGAAAAGGTAAATCTGGCCCGCGAACATATATGCCTTATGAGTGCCGGCGTCTCCGCTCAGGATCCGAGGAGATTTGCCGCTTCGCTTTTAGGAACGATCATAGGCGACGATGTCGGATCGCGATTTTTCTGGGAGCTGGTGGACAAGGCATTGGCGGAAGCCGCCTCGATGCAGTTCGGAGCGATGGATGGTACGGGGGCGTTTTGCAGTTATATCCGCTGCAGTAGTGAAAATGTCATGAAGGTGCTCGATATTGTCCGAGGCGTTTTCGATAATATTGAGAAAAACAGCGTAACCGAAGACGAATTGAGAACGGCAAAGAACAAAATATTGAGCGCTTTGGTGATCAAAAATGAGCTGCCGATGGGCCGGCTGGTTGATCTTGGTTTTAACTGGACATATTTGCAGGAGTATCGAACGATCGAAGACGACGTCGATGCGATCAAGGCTGTCACTGTCGATGATATTCATTCGCTGATAGAGCAATTCAGTCCGGGCGATTTTACACAATTTTCTTTAGGGCCTGTGCAGAATAGTTAACAATAAGGAGGCAAAGAAATGGGCAGTCCGACAAGAAGAGAATTTCCGAAAAGACATCGGGAAACAGACGTCCGGCTAACTCGCCGGAGTTTTCTCAAAACCATCGGTTTTGCAGCGGCTTCGGCTGGGACCATCTCTGTGGGTGGCAGCCTCAAAGCCGCAGGCTTTGGGGATGGTTTCTCTAAAGCTGACCATCCCCAAGCTGCGCTTGAGGCTGCCACGCGGGGAGAATACCGGAAGAGACGGCCGAACGTAATCCTGATAATGACCGATGACCAGGGCTACGGTGACCTTGGCTGTCACGGCAACGATGTCATTGTGACACCAAACCTGGATAAGCTGCATGCTCAGAGTATCCGACTAACCGATTTTCACGTTGATCCGACCTGTTCGCCAACGCGTTCGGCGCTGTTGACGGGGCACTACTCGTCGCGGACGGGCGTGTGGCATACGATTATGGGCCGGTCGCTGCTGGGCAGGAATGAGGTGACAATGGCCGACGTTTTCTCGACGAGCGGCTATTGCACGGCCATCTTCGGTAAATGGCACATGGGCGATAATTATCCGTATCGTCCGCAGGATCGGGGCTTCCATGAAGTGCTTATCCACGGCGGGGGCGGCGTAGGGCAGGGACCCGACTACTGGGGCAACGATTACTTCGACGATACGTACTTTCATAACGGCGAGGCTAAGAAATTCGAGGGCTATTGCACCGACGTCTGGTTCGACGGGGCTTTGAAATTCATCGAAGCTAACAAAGACCAGCCGTTCTTTTGCTACGTGCCGACTAACGCTCCGCACGGGCCTTACAACGTGGCTGACAAATACAGCAAGCCGTACAGAGACAAAGGCGTCAAAGGCAATCAAGCCAACTTCTACGGAATGATTACAAACATCGATGAGAATATGGGCCGACTGATGCGCCGGCTTAAAGAGCTGGGTCTGGAGGAGAACACAATTTTAATCTTCATGACCGACAATGGAACATCGGGAGGTTATGCCGGAGGAATGCGAGGCAGAAAAGGCTCTGAGTATGAGGGCGGGCATCGCGTGCCGTTTTTTGTCCGCTGGCCCGGCGGCGGGTTGAAAGGCCCCGGTGATGTTGACCGGCTCTCGGCGCATATCGATGTGCTGCCGACACTCATAGATTTGTGCGGCCTAAAGAGACCGAGCGGCGTAAAATTCGACGGCTCCAGCCTTGCACCGCTATTGAAGGGCGAAGCGGGCCGCTGGCCCGACCGCACGCTG
>DAOVMB010000057.1 GCA_030630905.1 Sedimentisphaerales bacterium | reverse complement strand
GAAAGCAGCATCGAGCTGAGCCTGCAAATCAAGCCGTTCCGCCTGATCCCATTTGTGGACAAGTGGCTCAAACTTTGCAGCTTTTGCCAGTGGAATCATATCGTTACTCGTGCAGGTCAGTTTCAAAACACGGTCGGAAATCCATTTCTCAAGCCTTTGTCTTTTATTCCAGGGGCATTTCTGCTTATAGATGTCGGGATGGAATGTCGGGATTTGGCTGATAATAAAATAACTTAGGTTTATTCCGCCAATTTTTTGGCGGCAGATATAGTCATAAGCGAAAGCATTAAGATTTCCGAGCAAGCAAGCAGTAAGCCGGACGTTAATATCGGAACCGGTGAAAATTAGAGGTGAAGAATGAACTACACCAGAGTATGGGATAAATGCGGCAATCATGGTCCGTTGGTTGGTAGGACTTGTAACGTTCTTGAATGCGATTATCTTTGTTGTATCGCGGTCACCAAGAGCATGACGGACATCGTCCTTATTAATCCACCATCTTGGCTCGACGGTGAATTCGGGATTTTGGTGTTGAACGATGGAAGTCTCATCAGTTTGGCCCTGGCGCATCCATTTTGACTCGTCCACAATAACGCTTGCGGCGCGGTGGTCAAACATCTGAATCATTTTTGCTTCGTAAAGAGGCAGAAAGATACGCTTCGCTTTTTTCAAATAGGCACCACAGCGTTTGAAACTATCGGATATGAGCTGCTCGGTGGTATGAAACAGCACGGCGTCACTGCTCTGATGAAACATTGTGAAGAATTGTACTTGCCAGGGATTGCCACCTTGCTTTCTAGTTTTATTGATGAGGATGGGAACGCGTTTATAGATATACTTGGTGAGATTCGCGTCACGTTTGGAGCGGAAAATAGGACAGGTCCGTGTATTGGGATTGAGGAGCTTGAAGTCATTGGCGGATAAGGTAATGTGTCGTTTTTTTTCTCGAAGGTCATCCGTTGAATGTGAGAAGAATACGAAGTCGGCAGATTTGGATTTGTTTTTTGAGCCGCCGAAAAGCAGAACGGAAAACTTGTATCTCCCATCAACATCTGGAAAAATCTTCTTTCTGTTCTCAAAGTCATATAGGCCGGAGAGCATTTGTGAGTCGACGAGTTTGGCAAAGAAATCTTCGTTAGTCTTGTCCGTCGCGATGCCAGTAGGTACAAGGAGACCGACACGCCCTATTGGTGATACGATGGAGTGGGCAAGTTCGGAAAATATGGCATATGTATTGATGTCACCTTTTCCGGCAAGAGGGAATTGACCGCACTGGCGAACGTAGGTCATCGTCTTCTCGGTGATGTCTTTTGCTCGGATATAACGTTCATAAAGAGGAGGATTTTGTGTTTTAAGCTTCTCAATAAGTCGTCGGCTTTCAGCGGCAGTTCGAGCTTCGAGTACGTGAGGAGCAGAGGTATCGAAAAACTCACGATTCTTGAGCGTAAAGCGTTCCCAGGGCGGATTGCCAATGACGCAGTCGAAGCCGGGGTTTGGGCCGGAGAAAACATCGGGGAACACCTGTTGCCAGTCGAGGGCGCGGGAATCGACAGCAGGGTCAGAGATTAGCGAATTTCCACAGACGATATTTCTGGACAGGTCGGCGAGAGTCTTACCCTTGCGGGCCGAGCGGAGCCAGAGGGCCAACTGGGCGATTTCGACGGCCTCGGATGAGAGGTCGACGCCGAAGAGGTTATCGTGGAGGATAAAGTCGGAGATGCCGTTTCGCAACTCTTCGGCCAGTGACGGTTCGTGGATTTCCAGGACGTTGACGATATCTACGTATTTGTCGTCAAGGGTATCGTAAGCGCGAATCAGGAAGGCGCCGCTGCCGCAGGCGGGGTCAACGATCTTGATATCGCGGAGTTCCTCAATGGCTCTTTCGGCGAAAGCCGTGACCCTGGCTTTCTCGGTCGTTGCATCAATCTCGTCAAGTCGTATACCGAAGTTTCTTTCGAGCGTCTTGATTCTCTCATTGATGATAGTTCCAACGGTTTGATTCGTGATAAAGCCGGTGAATTCCGGTGGGGTGTAATAGATGCCGCCTTTTTTTCGTTCGGCGGATTTAGCCATTTTGGGCCGGGGCTTTTCGTCTGCTTCTGATTCGAATAAACCCGTGAGGCGTATCTTTTCGATCTCATTTATGGATTTTTCGAAGATATGACCGAGCACATCAACATTGACTTCGTGGGCAAAATCGTAACCGCCGACAGTTTTGAAAAAATAGGTCCACTCGTCATCGAGCTGAAGGTCGTCTACGTCAGGATCTTTGCGAAAGAGCCCGCCGTTATAGGGCGGGATATCACGGTTGATGTTACCCTGGTCGATACTCGCAAAGAGATCGAGAAAATTCTGCCATTTGGGATTAGTTACACGATGAAACGGCGGGACTTGTTCCCATGCCTTTTTAAGTGAATTTTCCGGCAGTAGGTTCCGATCTTCGCAGAATGCGACAAAGATTATGCGGTCGAGTAGTTTCTGAGTTACGTGTATGGATTTTTCGAGTGGGAAGTTCCATTCCTCGCCGGACAGATGGCTAATCAGTTTGAGGCGTTCATTACGATAGAGGGCATAGAGTTCATCACCAACATGGCGTTCACGGGTGAGGCATTTTTCGAGGAGAGAATCTGCTCGTGGGATTTTGACGAGCGGTGTTGGCAACAAACCGCCTTTTTCGAGAAGGTAGTAAAACTGTAGGAACGTTTCTTTATTACGAAGGTCCTGCAATGTAAAGAGTTCATAAACTCTTTGGGTCTGGTTGCGGTGGTAGAGGCGGAAACTGACATAGTTGCAGACAATCCCCCAGAGACAATCCGGCAACGCGTAGAGGTAATCCCAGCATTGCTGGACAGCGGTGCGCCCCTGGGCGCGATCCTTGTCAATATTTACCGTCGGACCTTTAAGCTCTATGACGGCACGCACTTGTGGTTTCTTATTGGCCCCAAAGATGCCGATTGCAGCATCTGTCTCGCCGCCATTGACATAGAATTTGTGCTGAAAGTTCCAACGTTCCTTGTTGTCGGCGAAAAAAACGTATCCAAGCGCATCACCAAAAACCTCCTTACAAAACTCACCCTCAATGGCGGTTTCCTTCATTTTGTCCAGCTTTCCGCTGGACTCGATATCCGCCCATTTGCAAATGATCTCGTGTGCACGGTTCAGTTCGGGACCCTCAAGAAATTTTTGGGGTGTCTGGAGAAACCTGGGCAGGAATAGAGGCCGGGAACGACGGGCTTCGCCATAACGGGCCTTATTCGGTGCAGGGAAAAGATCTTTTTTGGGAGTCATTGTCGTTCTTCAACTTGCCAAGAGTTACGGATTACTTACATAAACGATTCATTTATATGATTCTATGCGATAAGAAGACAAGAGCAACATAAAAAGGAACTATTCGGTTCTTCCAAATTAAAAACCGGCAATGAGCATCCAGTATCCACATACGATATTCGAGATACCAGTCACAGAGACTTTTCAGCTCTTACTTTACGACCAGCAGGAGAGTTTTCTAATTGACATCAGGAGCCAAAGAAAGAGTCCACCAAAACCGTGGATGATCTTTTACGGGAGTTGAAATCTTGCTTTGGTAATATTCAACTGATTTTTGCCACCAGATGGTCCATGACGGCTGCGAGGTTGTCATACTTTCTTTCACTTATTTTCCGGTCGAGTTGTTTGCCGCTTTCGTTTTTGTACGTGATAATAAAAAAGCCCTTCTTCTCGAAGTATGTCTTGTTTATTGCCTCTATGGAATCATAAGCGATTCTTGTTTTGTTGCTGAAAACAAGCTCGTTTTCGTCGGCGATGAGTTTGTTGTTCTTAATGACAAACAGGTACACGGCGAAAAGTACTGCCGCACCGATAAAAAATGGCGGCGACTTTGTGTTAAAATTCATCGTTTGGGTAGGTATGCCGTCATTATCAAGGACTTGCTCCTTGTAGAAGTTATAACGTCCCGACCATTTATATTTACTGAGATAGCCGTCGTAGGCAAAAATAACTGCCAAAGCGATACAAACCCCGATATAGATTTTGAGGTTTGTCTTTGTGAATTTGCTTACCGGGGCTTCGATAGCCATTTGAAGGTCCTTCGTTAAATCTACGTTAACCTTTTTTGTGCGATTGTTTCGGTTAAAGGCTGGACGAAGTTCGGGACTATTTTTTCAGCCATGAATTCATGGGCTAATCGGCATTGGTTTTCAAAAGATTCTAATGGATCGAATATCCCGGCGGCTGGCGGGTATTGGCGTATTGTCAAAGACAAACATATCGCTTCACCTTCACCCTGGGCTTTTTTCTCGGGTTCGAAGACGCTCGTCTTGGATTCGATGCTGATTCGCGCCTGGGTATGGTCATCGTCGGACAATGCTACAACCATCGCAGGCGAAAAGCCGATAGGTCTAACATCAGGCAAATCCAGAATGCTGTTAAAGGCACTCTGCCCTAATAACGCTTCGGCAATAACTTCGTCGTGACTGCCGGCATAATCGAAATCCATAGCAAAAGTCACGTCTAACGAATCGATATCGAGATGATTGACACTGAGCATATACGGGATCAACTCGAGCACCAGTCTGTCCTGAGAATAGGCCATTTCGAAGTCCGGGGGATTGGCGAATCCGGAGGCGATGCGATCCATTTCGAGAGTGATCCACCGGTATTGGCCCAGATTGCGATTTTCTTCCAGGCAGTATTCGTTATTGCCCCGGCGATAAAAACTGCCCATAGACGGAAATTGTTTCTGCACCCGCTCGAAAAAGGCCAGAATGGTATCACGCTCGGTCGGCAGATCTAACTCGGTATTTATATACATATCGAGATAGAAGTCATCGCAAAGCGAACTATATGTATTCAACGTCATAGTAAAACAACCCTCCAAAGCAGACTTGGGGCATACATGCCAAAAGTTCCACTAAAAAGGTTAAAATTTCATAAGCCGTACAACCAGCCAAGCAACAATTATACTTTCAAATATTCGTTTTGCCAGAGAATTCTATTAAACCTTATAGCTCTCGGGCAACTTAATTTCCGTAGCTAATGCTCCAACCGTTGTAAGGATTGCAAAAATGAACATTCGCCAGATACAACTTGCCACGATCCCGCCGTTGTGGCTCAATAAAACTGAAATTCCGGCATAAAGTGCTCCGGCCAGCACGCCGCAGACAGCCGCTGTGACGATCCGTTTGCCTAATGCTGCCCCGCCGCAGCCCAAAGTTACCGCCGCACCACAAATCAGCGTCGCCAAAATCACCAGCCACCAGATATCCCGCAGGCCCGGTATCTCGTCGAAGTTCCGAAGATAAATAAAATCTGCCAGCCCCAATATTCCCGCCGTGGCAACGGCACACAAACCCGCATGCCAATATCGCGGCTTCTTTAATGCACGCGCTTCGGCCCGCTTGCGCATTCGACGCCGGATCGTCAATGGCCAGTTATAAAACAAGTAAAAAATCCAATGCTCCAGCAATGCGCCGCCCTCGCCGAATACCGGAACGACATGCACGCCCTCGGTCGCCCAGTGACCCGCCATGAATCTTGATAGTACGGGATAATGATACGTCATCTGAATCGGGAAAGCCAGATAGCCAACGTACTTAAAAAATCCCAGAAACACTGCGATATTGTAATCCTTGAAATTGCGTTCTCTGATGACCAGGTACAGCACGTAAAGCCCGCGAGTCAGCGAACCCGGCGAAATCGGCACGACCTGAAACAGCACGAGGATCGCCGTCACAGCTACCGCTGTTTCCGCAGCAGAAAGCTCCGGGTGCATTCGCGTGTAAATCCACGCCACCAGCACAGAGACAACCTGCGTCACCGGCAGAGTGCAAACATGCACGGCCAGGCTCTTGAGATACTTTTGTATGAACGGCTCGTTAATTTGCGAAAGAATCACCTGGGCATCTTCATCGCTGAGCATGTGCTTTTTCTGTCCCTCGGTCATCATCTCGCGCAGCCACTGCTCTCGCAGCTCGGCGTTGAAATACAGTCGAATCGGACGAACAAAATAGTAGGCCAGACGTTGTTTTGCATACTTCCGATCCGTAAGAATTCTATGCAGTCCGGCCGGCAGGATCGACAGCGGCAAATGACACAAGAAGCACAAGACTCCTGCCGCCACCTTCGGCGCTTTCTCGGCGTCGACTCGCCCGGCCCTGTGCCAGACAATCACTTTCTCGGCGATTCTCCCTCGAACTGCACGCATAAAATAGTCCCAGCTTTTCAGCATTGCCGCGTAGTGTTTACGCCGGTCCTCTCGTCCCCAAATCCGCCGGATGAACTTGCCCAAAAACGGTATCAACCCAATCACAAAGAACAGCAGCGTCAAAACCTTGCTGCTGCGAAACTTCCGCTCATGCTGCTCATCCACCAGGTTCCGAACCTTCCATCCGGTAACGGCACTATCCAGCATCGTTGACCATAATTTTTTGCTGTAGAACAAGCGAAGATGATTGTGAGTTATATCCGGCACCGAGTCCCGATATAGTTGTTCGGCGGCATTTAAATCCTCCAGCATCTCGTGCATGCCGGCAAATTCTTCGCCGTGCGCCTGCACGAAATCTTCCAGCCTGGCGATATTTCCCCGGTCGAACTGTACGAGCGAGCCTCGCATCAGCCCTTTGAATATCAGCTTGAAATCGCCCGGGCTCATCGGCAAGAATGGCAACAATGCCAGTCCGGCACGAAAATCCACAGCCACCAATCCGCCGGCTGGATCGTCATCCGTTCCCTGCCGTTTCAGCGCGTTCGGCTGACTCTTACACGTCGACCACTCATACTGCCGGGCAAACTCATACGCCCCCATATCATGCAGAAGGCCGACAAATTCGCTCATAAACTTTCGCTTCGCACGGTATTCCGGCGAGCCGACCTGCTGCTCATCGACTTTTTCGCCTCGCCGCCACTTCTTGAGCATGTCCAACCGGTCGTCGACCTCCAGCCGCCATGTCCGCCCTTCGACCCACTCTCTCAACTCCCCGCAGCTTCCCTGCTTATCGTCAACGAAAGTACCATAAATATCTACGACGGCGTTTTCATCGCCGAATCGAATTTTTGCCCCCCGCCGGATGAGTTTCTGCCAGAGGGCCCCGGCACGCGCCGCCGCCAGATTGACCTGAAGCTGAAATGGCCCCTGGAACCCGATCCAGTACAGCAAGTTACGAAACAATCGGGAGAAACTCGATGGTGGGATAAGAATCTTTATCGCATAGACTTTGCCGCTCTCAAGCCCGCCGATTGCCCCCTCGATCCCCGTCACTTGTACACGATACACCTGCCCGGCAAAGCCCCCGCCCACGAACTTCTCGACGACCAAATGCACCTTTGCCGTCTCGGCCCGGCCGACACCGCTGACGTCGTAAGTAAGCTCCGTGCCCGCGTCATAGCGGCTGATTCGCATCGGCCGATGCAGCTTGGCGGCGTGAAATCCGGCTTCAAGCTCCCGGCAAACCTCAACAGAATATTCTTTCGACATCCCTGCTTTCTAATCTAAAGAAGCTAACTAATGTAAACTTAGCATTTTTGTCATCCTGAGCAAAGCGAAGGATCTGGACTGCCAGTGAGCAAAAAAGCGTCACTGTTGTGAAGAGATTCTTCACTTCGTTCAGAGTGACAGACTACACGACAATAAAGATCCTGATGCAGATCTGTAAGACAACCCATGCGAAGACACCGGCCAGTAAATCGTCGGCGAGAATCCCCCAGCCGGCCGGATACTTTTCGAGCTTGCGTATCGGCCAGGGCTTTTTTATATCAAATAACCTGAACAGTACAAATCCTACAAACGCTGTGATAAGGATTTGCCGCGATGTCGCTGTTCCCATCGCCAGAAATGGGCTAAATAAAAACGTAACCGCCTGGCCGGCAAATTCGTCGGCGACTACTTCGCCGGGATCTTTTTTACGCGTGGCGGCAATGGCCGCCGGGGCGAATTGTACGCAAACAAAGCCGCCCGCCAGAACTAAAGCCGCCATTACGTTAGTTATTAATGCCGGCGATGCTCCGGAGTTGCCCAACAAGTAGAAAATAATCACAGGCGGCAGCGAGCCCCACGTCCCCGGAGCAATCGGCAGCCGGCCAAGACCGAAACAAGATGTAAGCATTCTCTTCATATCCGCCGAAGGTTAACTGAACGCGACATTTAAGTCAAAGACAATTAAACTGCATTTCTTATTAACCGCAGAGTTCGCAAAGAGCGCCGAGAAGAAAGAGATTGTTTTTTTATTTAAAAGCTCTGCGAACTCCGCGTTCTCCGCGGTAATAATCATTAATCATTGAAAAGGTCATTTCGAAAAATTCAGGCATGCGAACTCGCCGTGGTACTTTTTCGCCGCTTCGTCGTAGGCTTTCGCAGCGTCGATTTCGTTTTTGAAGTAACCCAGATATATATTCTTTCTCTCGAACGTTATCGATGCCGACCATTTGCGAGTTTGCTTTTTCCAAGAAACACCTTTGTATTTAGAACTGCATGGACTGGAAAATTTCTTCCTATTGTGTATGTTCTGTGCCCGCGTAGCGGCTCGCAGGTTTGCGCTCCTGTTGTCCATCCCATCGCGGTTAATATGATCGACCACCATCCCCTCGGGCACTTTTAGAATCTCCTGGTGCATATAAACAATTGTTCCTCTTTTTCTTTTTCCCTTCGCCACATATCTTTGTGCGTGAAAGCAGTTTGATGCTTTTCTTGTAATCCATTCGTATCCTTTAAGCCGCTTATAATCGTCCGGGTCCACCTTTGCGTACCTTGGCTGTGCCATGCGAATCCGCCGATAACCAAAATACCCGTGAACGGTTACTAAAAGAAGTATGGGATTTCCAGTTTTACCTGAAAAGTGCCCCTTAAATTATGCCGATATTATAATTCAGTATAACTGTGTTTCCCAAAATGGATAACCACGCATCTATCCAACGATGGGCAAATTCGAGCACAATTATGCTGGGGACCGACAGCTTTTCTGAAATTGCTTAGATGCGTGGTTGTGTTGCTGTACTTAGTCAGAAAGAAGGTACACAAGATGAACAGTAAAACCATTTCTACATATAAAGACTGGATGAAAACAACTGCATTTAAAGACTTTGTTGCGGTTGGCATTATTGCCTTCCAGGCTATTGTTTTGGTGGAAGTTTTAGAATTGGGAAAGACACTTACTAAAACGGCCACGCAACAAGCTTGGCCAATCGATAAATTTATCACCGTGCCTGTAATCATTGCGTTAGCCATAACATTTTACGCTCAGGGTCGCTTGAAAGAACGTACAATTGAGTTACAGGAAGCTAAAAAGATGGCTGAAGCCGCCAACAATTCAAAGAGCACTTTTTTAAGCAATATATCGCATGAACTGCGAACTCCGATGCATGGTATCCTCAGTTTTGCCTCTTTCGGTATAAAGAAACACCCTAACCCCAATCCTGATAAGACACTCG
>DAOVMB010000126.1 GCA_030630905.1 Sedimentisphaerales bacterium | reverse complement strand
GGACGCGCGGCCCGCAACACCGACAAGGCTCTCGTTCGACGTCCTCGAAGAACTCGCCGGTGAGATTGCCAGCAAAGTTCCCGGCGTAGTCAGTGTCACATACAACATCGCCAGCAAGCCGCCCTCGACAATCGAAGCGGTATGATGCGACAGCTTGTGAAAAAGATCGAAGAGATTCACGGACTCGACATAGACGGTGACGGCAGGGTCGGTTAGAGTTACCTAACCTTTCGCGAAAAGGCTGCCGGGCAACTGCTTTATCAGGCCTTTGAGTCGCAGCGATATCAATGTGGCGTTGACGACTCCCGGCATCAGATCCGTTTCGGCTATGATTTGTTCTATATGCAACGGCTCCTTCGTCAAGTAATCGTAAATCTTCTTTTCAGCATCGCTCAGCTTCAACTGGCTCGCATCGAACAAAGGCTTGTCTGCGCTCGCGGAAGCCTTTGCCGCGGCGTTACTTACGTGCTCTTCCAACTGCTCGCCGATATGCCCGAGCGCCTCCATCACATCCTCGACCGACTCGATCAGCGTCGCGCCCTGCTTTATCAACTGATGCGCCCCACTGCTCAGCGGCGAATCAATCTTTCCCGGCACGGCCATAACTTCCCGGTCGTAATCCAGCGCAGCCCTGGCCGTAATCAACGCCCCCGAACGCAGGGCGGCCTCTACAACAATCGTCCCGAGCGACAGACCGGCGATAATCCTGTTTCGAGGCGGAAAATTCACCGCCAAAGGCTCGGCCTGAAGCGGCAATTCGCTCAAACAGGCGCCGGATTCGGCTATCAGCTCAAAGAGCTTCTTATTTTCCGGCGGGAAGATTCGCGCCAGGCCGCAGCCCTGCACAGCAATAGTTCGCCCGCCGGCAGATAACGCTCCCTGATGGGCGGCGGTATCGATGCCCCGGGCCATCCCGGAACAAATCGTAAAACCCGCCGAGCCAAGGAAATGCGCGAATCGAGAAGCCTGCTCCTGGCCGTACAGGCTGCAACCCCGCGAGCCCACTATCGACATTGCCAGATTGTCCTGCCGACCCAGGCTGCCCTTGACGTACAGCACGGGCGGCGGGTCGTAAATCCGCTTCAATACCGGCGGATAACGTTCGTCGGCAAGATTTACCAGCCAGATGCCGAGCTTTTGGGCCATTTCCAGCTCGGCCGCGGCGTCAAATTTCTCGCGGGTCGAGGCAATTCGCTCGGCGGTTTTGAAGCCGACACCGTCGATTTTGGCTAATTCGCTCACCGAAGCGCCCAAAACACGCTCGGCCGAGCCGAAATGTTTGATCATCTTTGCGAACGTAACCGGCCCGACGCCATCGGCCCTGATCAGCTTGAGCCAGTTTTCGATATTCGCCGAATTGCTCTGCGCTTTTGCCATGTCGGCATTTAACCACGAACAGCACAAAAACGCACAAACAAAAATCTGGCAAAAGACTGTTTTTAGTCGAAAATACGATTTTCAATACTAAAAACAACCAAATTCAGGCCAATATTCGCATTTTCCCATCATTTTTCACCACTTTTTTTTCGCCGCCTGATGACGGATTCTCGATTATCCGTGCGGTCTATCTGATTCGCTGCTATCCTGAATAGCTCCCCTGTTTTACTGGTCCTCTGCGATAACGGTATTCACCATCCCCAAAGCCTTCGGCTTTGAGGCTGCCACCCAACTGCGGGAATGACAAGCTACAGAATCAATCTTGAAAGAGTGCAAGTCAATAACTCGGCGCATAATCCTAAAATAGGGGCAATATTGGGCTTTGTGTGGGTTTTTTTCCTTGACGCAAAGCCTATCAATCTGTTATAAATTAGGATAAGTGCCAATATTGGCCGTTTAAGGAAGGAGGCGGCATTAGGTCCAGAAACCATTCTGAAGCAAAAAGTTAAGTCTAAAAAAAAGTAAAAATTACTGTTAGTTGCTTTGGTGTATGGCCGGAGCGAAATTTCCTGTCAGTTTTCAGTTAAAATTAGGAGGAAAAAAATGACACGCTTAACCATAATTTGTATGAGTTTTATTATCGTTCTTTTGATGTTTGCAGGACAAAGCTATGCCGAAGTTGATCCACAAACCGTTCTTGGGGCATGGCTCCTTGACGAGGGAACAGGTGATATTGCTGAGGATGCCTCTGGGAATGGCAATGATGGCACGCTAATGGGCGCACCTAACTGGGTTGCCGGTCAATCAGGCAATGCCCTGGAGTTCAATGGGTCATCGAGTTACGTTGATTGCGGCAATGCTGAAGCTCTGAATGTCAGCGTTTTCTCCCTGTCATTTTGGTGCAATATTCCAAGCACTCAAAGTTGGAACCATATGATTTCAAGGGGGCAGCATGGAGCCAGTGGCAGTCCTGGCTCAGTTAATTGGGGCGTTATGATGTACGACGCCCAAGAGACCATCCTTTTTGAAACGTTCAATAACACCAGTTGGGCTGGTATCAGCGCCGATACCACTACCGGTGAATGGCATCACGTCGTTGCCACCTATGACGGAGATACGATGCAACTCTATCATGACGGCGTATTAGCTGCAAGCAGATCGGGATTAGGTATTTTGCTTGACCAGAGCAGACCACTTTTGATTGGCGCTAGATCTGACGCTGGCTCTGCTGGTGGCTTCTTTAACGGAAGCATTGACGAGGTGGGCTATTTCAATACTATTCTTCCGCTTGAAGATATTGAAGCAATAATGAACGATGGTCTTGCGGGAATCACTGGCGCCGGCCGACCGTTAGCCCGGCGTCCGAATCCGGAAGACGGCGCTCTTCTTGAGCAGACATGGGGGACCTTGTCATGGTCACCGGGCGATTTTGCCGTCTCGCACGATACTTATTTGGGCGATGATTTCGACGATGTAAACGATGGGACCCGAGAATCCGACGTATTCCGAGGCAACCAGGACTTGGACTCACTGTTTTTAGTGGCCGGCTTCGCCGGATATTCCTATCCCGATGGTTTCGTCCCGGGCACAACCTACTATTGGCGGATCGATGAGGTCAATGATGCCAACGCAGCAAGCCCGTGGAAGGGTTATGTCTGGAGCTTTACGGTCCCATCAAAGAAGGCCATTGAGCCTACCCCGGCTGACGGATCCGACTTCGTAGACGCAGAGACCGTCACTCTCGGTTGGACGGAAGGTTTCGGTGCGATATTTCACATTGTGTACTTTGGTGATGATTATGACACTGTGGCTAACGATGCCGACGGGCCATACCAGGTGCTTACAATCTATGATCCCGGCGCCCTTGAACCAGATAAGAGCTACTTCTGGCGAATCGACGAGTTTGACGGTACCAATACGCATACGGGCGATGTTTGGAGCTTCAAGACCCTGCCCTATATACCCATTACCGATCCCAATCTTGTTGGCTGGTGGAAGCTTGACGAAGGTTCCGGTGTTAATGTTCTTGATGGATCTGGGCGCGGCAATCACGGCACGCTTAAAGGTGATCCGCAGTGGGTAATCGGCCATGATGGCGATGCCTTGGAATTCACTGGGTCAAGGACTTACGTTGATTGCGGCAATGCTGAAGCTCTGAATGTCGGCGTTTTCTCCGTATCATTTTGGTGCAATATCCCAAACACTCAAGGATGGAACCATATAATTTCACGTGGTTCCCATGGAGCCAGTGGCAGTCCCGGCTCAGTTAATTGGGGCGTTATGATGTACGATGCCCAAGAGACCATTCTTTTTGAAACGTTCAATGACACCAGTTGGACTGGTATCACAGCCGATACCACTACCGGTGAATGGCATCACGTCGTTGCCACCTATGACGGAGATACGATGCAACTCTATCATGACGGCGAATTAGCTAATACCACATCGGGAGCAGGTATTTTGCTTGACCAGAGTAGGCCGCTTTTGATTGGCGCTAGATCTGACGCTGGCACTGCCGGTGGCTTCTTTAGCGGAAGCATTGACGATGTCCGTATCTACAACAAAGCACTGACTCAGGACGAGATTACACAAATTATGCGAGGCGACACGACTCTTGCATGGGACCCAAGTCCGGCCCATAGATCAACACCAGACATAGACGGAGCGACACCGATTAGCTGGTCACCGGGAGAGAATGCGGCTCAGCATGATTTGTATTTCGGCACTGATAAAGATGCTGTGGAGAATGCTGATACGTCCGACACATCGGGCATATATCGAGACCGTCAGAGCGGTACGAGCTATATTCCGCCTGAAGGCATTGAATGGGGCGGTGGGCCTTACTACTGGCGAATCGATGAGTATAATACTGACGGGACGATCAGCAAAGGCAAAGTCTGGAGCTTTACAGTGGCTGATTTCATCCTTGTGGACGACTTTGAAGATTATAACGCGGGCGATAACCAGATATGGTACGCCTGGCACGACGGGCTTGGCTATGGCACGCCCGATAGCGCACCCTATTTTGCCGGTAACGGAACCGGTGCGGCCGTAGGCGACGAAACCACTGCCTCCTATACTGAGGAGACTATCGTCAACAGTGGCCTTCAGTCGATGCCGCTGTCCTACGACAACAATAAGCAGCTCTTCGCCAAGTATTCGGAGACGGAGATG
Organism: Sedimentisphaerales bacterium; assembly: GCA_030630905.1. GTDB lineage: Bacteria > Planctomycetota > Phycisphaerae > Sedimentisphaerales > Anaerobacaceae > JAFGPJ01. The sequence continues at coordinate 2,406 of DAOVMB010000126.1, read as the reverse complement.
ACATTGACCGCACCGCGTGACTGGACCCAGGAAGGCGTTGCGGAATTATCACTGTGGTTCAGAGGCTACCCAGTATCTACCGGCAGCTTCGTAGAAGCACCGGTCGGCACTTACACGATGACCGCGACAGGTGCAGATATCTGGAACGCGGCGGACGAGTTCCACTACGCCTATAAGATGCTCACCGGCGTCGGCTCGATTGTAGCAAGGGTCGAGAGCGTCGAGCAAACCGACCCATGGGCCAAGGCCGGCGTGATGATCCGCGAAACACTCGATGCCGACTCGAAGTTCGCTGCGGTTTATATCACATCCACCAACGCAGACGGCACTGCTTCAAACGGATGCAGATTCCAGGCTCGAACGGATACGGCCATTAACGCGACAAGCGATTCCGGTGTCGCGTCGAGTGAACAGACGGCCATCACGGCACCTTACTGGGTGAAGTTGGAGCGCGACATCGCGGGTAACTTCAGAAGCTACTATTCCAGTGACGGAGTCAACTGGCAATCTATGACCTGGAATCCACAGTTCATCACAATGGGCTCGAATGTTTATATCGGCCTGGCAGTTACTGCTCATACCAATAGTGCCACGTGCGAGGCCGTATTCTCCAACGTCACTACTACCGGCTCGGTCGGTCCGCTGTGGGCGAACCAGGACATCGGTATAGCAAGCAACGCTGCCGAACCGCTGTACGTGGCGCTCTCCAACAGCGCCGGGGCTCCGGCGGTGGTGGTCCATGACGACCCGGACGCTGCAACGATAGACACCTGGACAGAGTGGGTTATTCCTCTACAGGCTTTTGCCGACCAGGGCATCACTTTGACCAACGTTGACAGGATCGCTATCGGTCTGGGAACCAGGGACAATATGACAACACCCGGCGGTTCAGGCAAGATGTTCATTGACGATATCCGGCTGTACAGAGCGAGGGACATTGTCGTTGAAGAATGAATTGACGCTTTAGAAGAAGCGTTGGACGGCAGATAACGTCAAATAAGTTCGGGGCCTGTATCGATAGTTTCGGTACAGGCCCTTTCCTGATCGGAATACCCCCAGCTTAGAGGGTTTACCTGAGGCAAATGCGTGCCGGCATTCTGACCGGTTCCTCACGCAAAACGGGGAGATACCGCTGCGCCAGTGCAAAGCCGCCGAAGAGCATCAGGGTGTAAGCTGCATCGCCCACAAGTGTGTTCCTGAAAAACGGGATTGCTGCAACATAACAACTGACCAGTCCTGTCACGGTTTTCGGGTAAAAATTACCGACCAACCATACTCCGAAGTTGGTGACGATGAAAAACAGGACTGAGCCGATCAAAGCCGCTCCGCCTACCGTCAGTGGCGTAAGTCTGTGGCGGATCAACGAACCTAAGCACACAGTCACCACAAAGCTTGCGTAAACAAAGGGCATGAACCAGTGAAACCATCCGAAGTCATAAACAAAGAATCCCAGCGCGAGATCACTGAGGTACATCGCCGCCAGCGGCACCAGGAAAGCTGTTCTCTTGGTAGCGAAATACACTCCGCCAAAAAGAGCGATGGCTGCTATCGGAGTAACGTTCGGCGGATGCGGCACAAGCCGCATTAAGGCAGCAGAAAACGTGATTCCCAAAAGAGCTAAAAAACGTGTGTTCAACATCTCTATTCACCTTTCCCACATTTGTGCTCGCGATACTCCCGCAGGTCCTGCAAGAAGACGTCTCCGAAAGCGACGGTCAGTTACGTTCTTCTCCTTGTATTATCGTCGTCAGCAGAGACACAACCTCATACCGACTGCTTTTGAGCAATGCATGGAGCGCCATTGCGCTATCTTTGCCCCCGCTCCATGCAAGTACCACTTTTTCCTTCACAACCTTTACCTCGTCCCTTATTCCACATCTTCTTATTGCAGATCAAACAGCGTGTTATTGAGCGGCTCGAACCAACCTAATTTTAAATCGCTCGGATTGACGCCATAGACATTTTTGTCGCCGGAGCCGGCCATTTGCCGCCGGTCGATGTGGCCGTCGGCCCAGCCGGCATTTGCCTGATCCTTGTGGCGGAAATGAATAGACGGTGACAGATAAAATCCGGTGACGGGACAGCCGTTGTGAATGGTAAAAGGAGGCTCGGCAAACGAGTATTCGATGAGCGACTTTCCGCTATTGGCCATTGCCGTATCTGCGAACATCAACGTCTGGGCCGGGGCGGCAATTTCACTCATACGGGTAGTTCTGGCATAGGCATCTTTCCAAACCTGGATGTTGCTGATACCGCTTTGCCAAAGCCGGCTACCAATATAAGTCATATTGTAGCCGTAGCCGCCACCGCCCTGCTCGAAGTTCGTATTCCAGTCCTGCCCTTTGACAAATTTCACTTTCAAGGGACATTCCTTTACCCGGCCGTCGGCGAGATATCCTATCAACG
>DAOVMB010000232.1 GCA_030630905.1 Sedimentisphaerales bacterium | reverse complement strand
GTAACGAGCCCCTGTATCGATGCCGGCGATCCGAATAGTCCCATCGGCCACGAGCCGTTCCCGAACGGCGGCATTATTAATATGGGCGCCTACGGCGGCACGGAGCAAGCGAGCCTTTCGTTATCGGCGGGATTTGCAGAGCTTGCCGAATCGCTCGCGCTTAGCGCAAAATAGAAACAGCGGGATTAGCCCTGGTTTTGGAGGAAATATATTGAAATACAACTAACGCAGCAAACAGCCGGCGATTATTGCTTTACAATTTCCGTGAATCTTACGAGAGCTTTCTTTGTCGGCAGGTGCGGCTCGATCGTTCCGACGAGGCCGACCTTCTGGCCGACGAAACCTTTCAAATTCATCTGCGAAGCTCCCGCCGCCGGTAAAGCGTAACAGGCCATTTTGCCGGCTTCGTTAAGAATCCGGTAGTGACCCGGGCCGTATGTCAGATATGTTTGAAATTCGCCGACGATCGCAAACTTGCCCATAGTTTCAACTTCGGCCAGTCTTGTCGTACGGGCCTTATTGATTCCGGCCTTGACCTTTTCGAGCTGCTCATTTTGAAGCTGGACTTCTTTATCGACTGCAAAAGCCAGCTCGTAGCCCTCGATCTGCCTGACGACGAACTGTGCGAAACGTGCCGCGTTGCCGGCCTCTTTGTCATTGGCGATTTCAAGGAGCGACTTTTTCAGGTCCGTGTAATCCTGCTGGTCTGCCGGTTTGTCATGCTCGGCCTTGACCTGTTCTTTCAACTCGCGATATTTTTCGAGCGGTGACTTGGGAGCTACGGGCACTGGAACAACCGCGGTCGTTGCGTTGGCGTCAGCCGGTTCGTTCGGCTCGACTTTAACCTCAACGGGCGGCGGAGTCGGAGCAACCGGCGGCGCCACGACAGGCTCCGGCACCGGCTTCGTGAATTTCGTGCTGACCCAGAGATAGGCAAAAGGCGGAGCGGCGATCTTATAATAATCGTCCATCTGCTCGCCCAACAGCTTGACCTTCTCGCCCTTGCTGAGTTTGCCTTGCAGGGTAGTGGAATAGAGCGGCTTCACGTAATCGGAGCCGGCATAGACTCGAACGTTGTCGCCGGTAACAGTTCCAACCGCCTGATCGTTCGGGGCAATCTCGACATACTGCATTGAAATCCATGAAAAGCTGCCGGCCGGTGGGACGACGCGGGACCAGCTAAACTGTTTGCCGACCACTTTTACTTTGTCGCCGGTGTTAAGTTTGCCGCAGTGGTAAAAGTTCGTGCCCGGGCCGGAGCGAACATAAACGTCATTACCGATTATTTCGGCGGTATAAGGAAAGGACGAGGTATCAACTTCTTTAGAGCCGTCGGGCTGCTGGGCAAAACCATTGGATACTAAACATGCTAAAATAACGAAAATAAACAAATTGATGTAAGATCGCATTTTTCTATCTCCCAAAAAAGTGGTTACGTAGATTTTCGATTTTCGAGTTACGAATTACGATTGAAATCGACAATCGTCAATCGGCAATCGTAAATGAAATTTAGCAGCCGTTCGACTGATTGTCAACTTTTTTATTAGATAAAATATCGACCATCTAAAAGTGATTCTCCAGTAATATTTTACCTATTTTAACCTGTCCAGGCACGCCGATTTGACGATTGTTGAAGAATTTCACCGCCCGGCCATCATAAAGAGGCTGAAAACGGGATTTTTATCCGCCTCCGGCTGGGCTTATGATAAAACCGGACTGAAAAGAACAAAATTATGTGTTCGAGCAAAGCTTCCTGAACCGCATCTCTCTAAGCGTTTTGTACGCGGGCAAGTTCATCCCGGCACATTTTTAACTGGCCCGGATCGGTGAGTTTTTTTTCTGCGATTTGTAAATGTTTTGCCGCCGACTAGGGCTGATTCAGGTAGCGTGAATATATGACACCTAACATCAGCTCGACCTGTTCGGCGTATTCATATTTGCCGTAGTGAGATAATAACTGTTCGTAGGCCCGCGCCGACTCGGCGTGCTTATTATCGCCGGCAAGCTGATTGGCAATATCCAGCAATTGCTGGCGGGGCAGAATTTGCTCACTGTCTTGCTCCATCAACTCTATAAAGAGTTCGGCGGCGGCCGGCAAATTACGTTGCGTCATCCGATCGTTAATCTCGCTGCGAAGCTGTCTTATTTGCTCCTCTTTCTGTTGCTCGGCGGCGCTTTTGATGACCTCTTTGACTTTTATCCGCTTTGCCTTTGTCTGGCCGGTATATGGATCGTAGCCGCTCGATACAACATCGCGATAGCGCCGCCGTCGATTCCATCGTTTTATCATTGCCCACAAATCGTAAGTGCTGCCGCTGATGATATGAGTCGCAAGCAGAACAACCATCGCCGCGATCCCAAAGACATACCCAGCCAGATGTGCACCATAGGCGATGGCGATCGGAGGTGCAAAGCGAGGTTCGATCATATTGTCCCAGATGATGAGCTTGAAGGCGATAAAGTACAACGCCGGCAGCTCCATGGTGCCGATGAACAAGAACCAATAGATAACGGTGATTAACGTCTGCGGGAACAGTACCAGATAAGCACCCGTTACGGCGGCAACGGCCCCACTTGCTCCGAGAACAGGATTACTACTCATTAACGTATGACCTATGCCGCTAAAAACCGCCCCAGCCAAATAAAAGGACAGATACCCGATATGGCCGAGCTTGTCGTTGACATTATTGCCGAACAGGTACAGAAAGAACATATTGCCGACGATATGCATAAAGCCGGCGTGTAAAAAGGCGTAGCTGACAAACTGCCAAAGAAACAGATGCCCGGGCTGCGGATTAAGCACGTACTGACTGGCCCAGCGCCGAAGATATTCCACTTCGCCTCCGTACGATTCAACATGGGGAAAATAGCTCAGCAGGAAAATAACCACATTGACGGCTACGAGGGCGTAATTCGCATAAGGCGTTCGTCTCGGCTGAATGCTTGTCCGAATCGGTAATATCATAATTTAAGGAAATCCAACGATTAAGAATAGAAAATCAAAACTGCGGTATTGTACCGGCAAAAGGGGGTTCTGACAAGGTATAAAAAAAGGACGGCGTCAGCCGTCCTATCCGGGAAAAATTGGGCGTTACAAGCAGTTCTTCTCCCTTGCGGAAAACATCAAGGGCCGGTATACGGGCGGTTCGAGAACCGCCCCCCAGGCCAACCGGTTTCCCCCCCCAGCAAGGTATTTATCTACAGAAAGTATAAGAATCAGGCAGGGCAAAGCAAAACGCGCCGGCTAAAAAGGCTTTATTTTTTCGCGCTTTTCTGTAAATATTAAGAATATGATACGAATGAATCCGAAGTTGATAGCAAGACGCACCAGGGCGATTCGCCGCGAGCTGGATAAAAAGAAAATACGACTGCTGATTGTGACCCGGCCGGCCAACGTTACTTACATAACCGGTTTTCTCGGCGACGATAGCTGGGCGGCCATCGCTGGAAGGCGGGTTTATCTTCTGACCGACAGCAGATATACCGAGCAGGCGCAGAAAGAATGTCCGAGCTGCAAAATCATCGACCGTGCCGGACCGATGGCCGACGCCGTCGCCAATCTGGTCAAGAAACTAAAATCCGTCCGAACTGTGGCCGTTGAGGACTCCGTTTCGATGGCTGATTTCGAGCAGTTGAAAAAGACCGTCAAGGCCCGGTTCAGAACGGCAGCGGGTATTGTAGAGACGCTGCGCAGCATCAAGGACGAAAGCGAGATCGCAACGATCAGATCCGCCGCTGCCATTTCAACAAAGGCCCTCGCAAAAACCCTGCCGTACATCAAGCCCGGCGTCATCGAAAGCGAGCTGGCCGGCATGCTCGATTTTCAAATCCGCAAATTAGGGGCGCGTAACAGTTTCGAGACCATAGTTGCCTTCGGCCCAAATGCCTCCCGGCCGCATCATCAGCCCGGCACCAGAAAGCTCAAGAAAAAAGATGCCGTCCTTATCGACTTCGGCGCTAAGTACAAGGGCTATTGCAGCGATATTACCAGATGTTTCGTATGTGGCGAGGGCATCTTGCCCTTGTTCCCTGCCGCTGGCAAGATGCTAGCGGGACGCAAGGAGTGGCGAGGCCATCCTGGCCTTGTATTAGATGCGAGGGCGGGACGCCCTCGCCACACGGCCTCGCCACAGACGGCTTTCTACAAAAAGGTCTACGACGTGGTGGAGCAGGCTCAGGCAGCGGCGATAAAAACGATAAAGGCCGGCGTGAAAATTACACAGGTTGACGCCGCTGCACGAGAGGTAATTGACAAGGCCGGCCTGCCTGTTTACGGCCACGGCACGGGACACGGCTTCGGCCTGGAAATACACGAATCCCCCTTCCTCAAACCGGATGGCAAGGGCAAGCTCAAGGCCGGCCAGGTCATTACAATCGAGCCCGGCATATACATCCCCGGCAAGCTCGGAGTCCGAATCGAAGATGACATCCTCGTAACCGAAACAGGATACAAAATCCTCACCCATAAATGTCCACATTCGCCTCTATTGTCGTAATTTTTTCGTAGGATGGGCAGGTTCTGCCCATGCGGTCAATTCGTGTTGTATTCCTTCGCTTTCGTTCAGAGTACGCTGTGTGGAAGTTTCTAATCATACATGGCGAAAAACAGAAGAAAATCATTGCCATGTATACCCGCTTTTGTTAAGATAACAAAAGTGGGAAGTTTCGCAGTCTTACCAGTAGCATCCCAGGATGGGCCGTAGACGAACCAGTTATGGGTATGAGAGAGAGGTCTAATAATGAAAGCTACACATATACTCCTTTTCATTGCGGCTTGCTGTATATCGGTCCCGGCATTTGCCGCCGAAAAACTCAGCGTACAGGAATTGCTCGATAGATACGCGGCAAATCAAGACAAAATGAAGTCGCTCATTGCCAAGACAGAGTCAGTTTGGATGCCCTCTGCAGAGAGCACTACAGAGCAGCAACTGAAACAGAATCGAAGCAAAAGCATAGTAGAGTTCAGATATGAGGATACCGGGAAAGACTTTAAGGCGTACTTCTGCAGAACTCCTTTGAAATTGGATAGTGATGGCACCTGGATCGAGGAAGATGTATCGAAATCAAAAAAGATATTG
>DAOVMB010000364.1 GCA_030630905.1 Sedimentisphaerales bacterium | reverse complement strand
GAAATTTGATACACGAGATGCTCGCACAAACAATTTCTTACACATGATAGTCCTCCTTACAAAAAGAGTTAAAAATACATAACGACCGATAAAAATCCTTACTTTCACTACATTCTATCCATATTTGCCCAAAATAACTTTTTACGATTTGACGCCACCTCCTTCCTTTATAGAACCTCAAAAAGCCTAATGTTAACGGCTGATCTCACAGTGAAAAACTAAAATTAAGCTATAAAGTTTTCGCCTGCCGTACGAACAGTAATTCAAAGATACCGATAATCTCTTTTACCAGATTAGACACCTTCTCGTCAAGGAAAATCTCCGCATATAATATTACACTTTTAATGCGCCACCGCAAAACTTCTGACGTGAATTACAAATTCCCGCCGAAGATAAGTATTTCCACTTTCTCTCGATGTGTGGCGGTTTTTAGTTTTTGAGCCTAAAAATGTACAAATTCATCGAGCTTCTCGGTCGCCCGTACTTACCGCCGTACTCGTGCATTATCCTGCCAGATGCTCCAGACCTGATCCTCGTCCGCAGGCTGGGCGTAGTCGGTTAGCAGCGTCGTGGCCAATGCCCCCGTGGCCCATCCGAACTGGACCCACTTCTCCGGCTCCCAGCCCCTGAGGATGCCGTAGAGCATGCCCCCGACAAAGCCGTCGCCCCCTCCGATCCGGTCGAGCACCGTAATCTCTCGCGGTTCGACCACATGCCAGTTGCTGCCCTCGGACATGATGGCGCCCCAGAGGTGACAGTTGGTGCTAACAACCTGGCGGAGCGTGGTGGCGAATACCGCTGCATTGCCGAATGCCTTCCTGGCCTTATTGATCATGACCTTGAAGCTCTCGATTTTGTTCGAGAGGTCCGTGCCGCCCGCCTCCGGGCCTTCAATCCCCAGGCAGAGTTGGAAGTCCTCTTCATTGCCGACGAGGATGTCCGAAATAGAGGCGATTTCCGCGAAGATATCGTGCAGCTCGGCCTCGCGCCCCTTCCAGAACGAGGCGCGATGGTTCAGGTCGAATGATATCCGGGTCCCGTGCTTCCTGGCAGCCCTGGCTAATTCAAGGCAGAAAGTACCTGTCTCTGGCGAAAGTGCCGCGATAAGACCCGATAGGTGAACGATTTGTACACCCTCTTTGCCAAGTATCCGATCCAGGTCGAAGTCGTTGACGTTCAGGGTCCGTCCAACCTCGCCGGCACGGTCATTATGAACCCGCGGCCCGCGCGAACCGTAGCCGCTGTCGGCGATATTGAACTGGTGGCGATAGCCCCATGGTCCGCCCTGATCCACCTCTTTGGCCTCATAGTCTATATGGCGCCCGGCAAGATTGTCCTTTATAAACCGGGCGATCGGACTGCCCTTGACAAACCTCGTCAGAACCTTAACGGGCAGACCCAAAAAGCTGGATACACTGGCCACATTGGACTCGGCGCTGGTGGCCTGCATGATGAACGTGTTACTGCTGTAAACAGGCTGGCCGTTAACCGGGGTAATGCGCACTCCCATACTCGTGGGCACAAGCAGGCAATAGCTATAGTCCTGGCGAAATTCAATAGTCATAAGCAATATCCTTTCTATAACAATGCTACTGGCGCGTTACATATCCACCAGATGAAATAATCGCAATTAAATCGGCGGTTGTCAACAGTGTAATAAACGCCAAAAGGGAGCATTGTACTTTTCTGCATCCCATTCTTCCCCGCCTGTAACTACGTCGGCATGCGACAGATTTTCATGGTTGCTCGCCAGGTTACTGTGGCGCACTGTTCATCTTGAACAGCCTCGCCGCAACGCTGCGGCTAATCGGCGGCGTTTCGATACTGAGTTTCCCGTTCACCGCTTGCTCGACCGAGCGTTGGAGCCACCTGTTCTCGATGGTGTCAAGCCATTCAGCTACCCAGACGCCGTCGGGGACGTTTGCCAGCACGAGTTTTCCCGATGGCTGCTCCTGCGGCTCGATGCCCATTCTGCCGTTTAGCCACGTGAGTTTTGGATTCTTAAGCCACAGTAGTATGATATCGCGTGTTTGTAGGCCGCGAACCTCCAGGTCCGGGCCATCGCGGCGAACAAAACCCCGTAGCTCATAAGCCGCTGCCAGATAACCGCCGCCCGTATTCTCAATCGTAATAGTGTGCGGTCCCTTCGGCACTGAAAAGCTGTACTGTTTGTAGATGTGGCGGTGATCTAACGACAACTCCTGTTGCACGACGACCTTGCCGTCGAGCGATGCCGTGAGCTGCGGCGGGCCGGGATTGTCCTTACGTGGGAGCACCTCAGGGACGAAAATGGCAAACTCGCCGGCCCTGGGATAGTCCATCTTGAGGGTAATCTTCTTTCTTCCAACCGGCGGGCCAAGGTAGCCGCTCATATAATCGCTGTCTCTGACACAGCCGTCCGGGGCAATCTCAAATATCTCCCGTTCTTTCGAGCCAGGCGGAAACTTGTAATTTCCTCGCCACCCATCCACGAACGCGTCGGCGTAATAGGGAGCCTGCGCGGCATCGCTGAAATGCAACGATTCGACGACAATCGGCTGCCACTTCCGTTTGCAGAAGGGCACGCCGTCCACGTACATCGCCAACGCCTTGATATAGTCATAGTATTTCTTATTTCGCAGCCAGTTCCACCCGAAGGCCATCCCGGTACTGGCCGAGCCGCTCATCGTGCTGCTCCACATACCGTTATGGGCCATGATTCGGTCAGGATCGTGAGAGGCGTATCCTTCGGGTGCGTAACCGTGGCCAATACCGAACTCGCCCAGCATAACCGGTTTTTTGTAGTGGGACAGATGCCTCTTTATCCAGGTCTCGGCGACGGGTGCAAAGTCCATCTGCGTGTAGTTGTTCACGGACACGATATCCATCTCGGGAAGATCGTCGATTTTAGGATCGCCGTTGATGGTCTTGAAGTTCGTATGAATCACGTGCCTGGCCCAATCGATCTGCTTCAGGTATCGGGCCATTTCACGGTGCCACGCCCTTGCCTCATCACGCAACGAGTTGTATTTCGGTAAGAGGTTGACTTCGTTCCATAGGTTCCAGGAAAAGACGGCCGTCGAGTAGCCCCAGCGGGCAACAAAGTAACGGAGAACCCGTTTGAAGTTCTCCCGCGCCGCCGGGTTCGTGAGGTACTCTTTTCCCGATTGCGAGGTCAGCGGGCCACCCTGAACCTTATTATAGACACACATACTCCACTTCTTCTTGTCCCACGTGAGAAAGTACGTCCCATTGGCTATCGCGAGTTGTTGGCAGATGCCGAGCTTCTCACATAGCTCGAATGACTGGTCGTGCCGCCACGCGCGGTCAAGATCGATTTTACCAAATCCCCTGTCAGGCCGAGACGCGGATGGATCGTTGTATCTTGCACTGTCAGCCGCAAGTTCTCCGATCCGCATCAAAAAATTCCGGGTCATATTACCTCCGGCCCGTGCGAATTCGGTATAGAAAACCTCTATATCGCCCTGTTGATTGTCGCCCATCCTGTCCCACCATTTACAATTGGCAATAGCAAAAAATGGTGTACCGTCATCGTACTCGAAGTACAGCGGATTTGTTTTTGAGACTCGGACGAACCCGTGGTTGGCCGTATCGACGGTGCAGGTAAGCATGGCCTTCTCGGTCTTTACTGTCTGCCCTCGGTTTGTTACGCTGACCCGGTAGGCGTACTCTCCTGCCTTTGTGGGCGCAAAGCGGACCTTCCACATTGGCTTGCCGACGGATTTATACGAATCCTCTCCGCCTTTCAAGATGCGTTTGTACTCCTGGTAGAAGAAACCAGGCACAACCAGCACCTCGCCGCCCGGCGATGTGAACTCGCCGTCAACCTTGACCTGAGCGGGATCGAACGGGTTGTCCCAGCGTCCGTCCAGATCGAACGTG
>DAOVMB010000225.1 GCA_030630905.1 Sedimentisphaerales bacterium | reverse complement strand
GCCGAACGCCAGCCTGTATATGCAATGTACTTCACCGACAACTGGCGCGCTTTTCGCACATGGGGGGTCTCGGCAATCTCTCCGTGGTCTCACGGGCACTACTGGACTCTGCGCGATGGCGTCGACAAAAGCCGCAAGGATTTGCAGGTTGACTGGGAAAACCTACAGAAGCCGGGATTCAGCCCGGATTACATTGGGCAGCAATACGAGCGTGTGGACCTGGCCTTCGAGCGCTCGGACTGGATTGCCACTGTCGCAGCACAGGCACTGATCCGCCATAACCGGCCGTTGCTGGCATACATTGGCGGCAAACAGGGAGCCTTCACGAGCAAGGACCACAATTTCCTGCCGGGTGAGACATTCGAAAAACAGCTCATCGTTATAAATAACTCCCGCGAAACCGTGACGTGCGACTGCGAGTGGTCGTTCGGCCTGCCACGAACAATCACCGGCAAAAAACAAGTTACCGTGCCGACGGGCCGGCAGCAGCGGATTCCGCTACGCTTCGAATTACTGGCCGCCATAGCCCCCGGCAAGTATGAGCTAAGAGCAACCTTCAGGTTCGACGGCGGCGAGACTCAGACCGATTCGTTTTCGATCGATATCATGCCGCTCCCACAACCTGCCCGGTTGAACGATAAGATTGCGCTATTCGATCCGAATGGTCAGACCCGAAAGCTGCTGGACGGGATGGGAATCCGATACCAGCCCGTGAGTACAAACACCAACCTCTCGGCATACGAAACTCTCATAGTAGGCAAGTCAGCTTTGACAACCGAGAGCCCGGCGCCGGACATCGCGCGCGTCCGCAACGGCCTTAAGGTACTTATATTCGAGCAGACCGCAGACGTGCTGGAGAAACGGTTCGGATTCCGAGTGGCAGAGTATGGTTTGCGACAGGTCTTTAGACGCATGCCAGATCATCCGCTCCTGACCGGAATCAAAGCCGGGAACCTGTGCAATTGGCGCGGCGAGGCGACGATCCTGCCATCGCGTCTGAAGTATAAGATGCGGCCCCGTTATGGCCCGACCGTCCAGTGGTGCGGCATCCCCGTCACGCGACTCTGGCGGTGCGGTAATCGCGGAAACGTCGCCTCGGTACTCATCGAGAAGCCCGCGCTGGGCGATTTCCTGCCGATCCTCGACGGCGGCTACAGCCTGCAGTACAGCCCGCTGATGGAGTGCCGTGAAGGTATGGGAATGGTGCTCTTCTGCCAGATGGACATAACCGGGCGCACGGAAGACGATCCGGCGGCTCAGACGATGGCCCGGAACATCCTGATGTACGTATCGGCCTGGAAACCGGCTCCGAGGCGGCAGGTTTTCTACGTCGGCGATCCCGCCGGCAGGCAACACCTCGAATCCGCGGGTATATCCCTGGCCTCCTATGACGCCGGGAGCCTGTCCGCCAACCACGTACTCGTTGTCGGAGAGGGCGGTGGACAGATGCTCGCGAAGGACGCCGCTGCTATTGCCGACTGGCTTAAGGCCGGCGGTAAACTGCTGGCGGTTAGGCTCGACGAGCAGCAGGCAAACGCTTTTTTACCGCTGAAAGTCCGCATGAAGGAAGCCGAACACATCTCGGCTTATTTTGAGCCTTTCGGCTTCAAATCCCTGTTTGCCGGAATCGGGCCGGCGGATGTGCACAGCCACGAGCCGCAAAAACTGCCCCTCGTCTCGGCGTCAGTTACAATCATCGGCGACGGCGTTCTATCCCGGGCGGAAAACTTTAACATCGTCTTCTGCCAGCTCGCCCCGTGGCAGTTTGATAGCAAGGCACCACAAAACATTAAGAGAACATTCCGCCGGACCAGCTACCTTCTGGCGCGTCTGCTGGCCAACATGGGAGCGGCCGGCTCGACACCTGTTCCGGAGCGATTCGGCAGACCAGTAGATACTGCTAAAGACGAGAAGCGGTGGCTGGAAGGCCTCTACCTGGATGTGCCGGAAGAGTGGGATGACCCTTATAGATTCTTCCGCTGGTAAGCATTATAAAAGCTTGATATTTCAAGAATAATTGCTATGCTGGCGTTTTTTCGAGCCGCCGGTGTGAAGATCAGGACGGTACGGGTTATGAATAAAAGCATTAAAACGAATTTCTTACTTTAAGGAGTAACTGTCATGACAAATCAATTCACTCGCAGAAATTTTCTCAGGACCGGTACTATGGCCGGCCTGGGAATGGCAATCGGCAGCGTGGTATTTCCCGGCGGTACGAGTGCTCAGTCTCGATCCGACGCCGCAAGTATGATCGGATATAATCCGGGCGCCAAGGACCTTATAAAAGTCGGGTTTGTCGGTATCGGAAACCAAGGTTCGGCGCACGTCAACAATCTATTGAAGATTGAGGGCTGCCAGGTTACGGCAGTCTGTGATATTCGTCCCGGCAGGGTTAAATGGGCCCAGAGGCAGGTTGTCAAGGCCGGTTTTCCGGAGCCGAAGGGGTACACAAAAGGCGATCTGGATTTCGAGCGAATGTGCGCCGAAGAAGAACTGGACCTGGTTTACAATTCCGCCCCGTGGCGATGGCACGCGCCGATTAGTCTAAGCGCGATGGAGAACGGAAAACACGCCGCTTCCGAAGTCAATATTGCTCTCTCCGTGGAGGACTGCTGGAAACTGGTCGAGGTCTCGGAAAAGACGCGGAAGCACTGTGTAATGCAGGAAAACTGCTGCTACGACTTCACCGAAATGGTGATAATGAATATGATCCGGCAGGGTTTGTTCGGTGAGATAATGCACGGTGAATGCGGCTATCTGCACGATTTGCGAGGTCTGAAAATCCATCCGACGGTTTACCAGGGAATGTGGCGGGTGCATCAGTCGATCAAACGCAACGGCAACCTCTATCCAACCCACGGAATCGGGCCGATGGCCTGGTGCATGGATATCAACCGGGGCGATGCGTTCGATACCCTTGTTTCCATGACTACCAAATCAATCGGCCTTAATAAGTTCGCCGACAGGAAATACGCCGAGGCCAAAACAGAAAAGGACAAGAAATTCTACAGCGAATGGCAGAACCGTAAATATGCTCTCGGCGACGTCAATATCACGCTAATCAAAACAAAGCTGGGCAAGACTATCATCTGCAAGCACGACACAAACCTGCCGCGGCCCTACAGCAGAGATTTCCTTGTGCAGGGATCGAAAGGACTTGTCCGCAAGTATCCCACGGAGAAGATTCATATCGAGGGGCTTAGCCGGGGCCACGGCTGGGAAGATATGAAGGACTACAGCAAAAAGTACGAACATCCGGTATGGAAAGCAATCAAAGAAAAGGCCAAAGGCGCCGGTCACGGCGGAATGGACTTTATCGAAGACTATCGCCTGATTATAGCCCTGCGAAAAGGGATATCACCGGACATCGACGTCTATGATTCGGTGGCATGGAGCGCTATCATCCCGCTTAGTGAGCAGTCCATCGCCGAGGGAAACAGGCCCATCAAATTCCCGGACTTTACCCGAGGCAAGTGGAAAGAGCCACGGCAACTGGGCGTATCGAAATGGTTCGTATGATAACTTGCCCTCGAATAAAGGAAACTTCAATGAAACCGACATTATTGATTCTTGCCGCCGGTATGGGAAACCGCTATGGCGGGCTTAAACAGATCGACCCAATCGGACCGAACGGCGAGATTATCATCGACTATTCAATCTATGACGCGATTCGCGCCGGATTCGGCAAGCTGGTCTTCATCATCCGGCATTACTTCGAAGGCGACTTCAAGGAGAAAATCGGCAACAAGTTCGACGGCCTGGTCGAAACAGCCTACGCCTACCAGGAACTGAACGCCGCCCTCGACGGATTTGCCATGCCGCCCGATCGCGAAAAGCCCTGGGGCACGGGCCACGCGACCCTAATGGGCAGAGATTTCATCGACGAGCCGTTCGCCGTGATTAACGCCGATGATTATTACGGCATCGATTCGTTTAAGATAATGGCTGATTTTCTTTGCGGCTCGGAAGTTTCGCCCACGAATTACGCGATGGTGGGCTTTCGTCTCCGCAATACGTTAAGCGAATACGGTTCCGTCGCCCGCGGCGTGTGTTATTGTGACGACAAGCAGTGTTTAAGCGATATCTTCGAACGGACAGGAGTGGAAAAACATGGAAACGGCGCCCGCTATTTCGACGAAGACGGCACAGAGCACCTGCTGACCGGCGACGAGGTCGTATCCATGAACCTTTGGGGTTTCCATCAAACGGTTTTCGAGCAAATCTCGGCAAAGTTTAAGGATTTTCTGAAAGAACGCGGAAACAATCCTAAAGCCGAACTGTTTATTCCGACCGTGATCGATGATCTTGTCGAAAGCGGTAAGGTTGAAGTCAAAGTTCTTCCCACACACGATACATGGTTCGGCGTGACTTACAGGCAGGACAGGGAAATTGCCGAGCGATGCATTCGCAAGCTGATCGATGAGGGAACGTATCCGGAAAAGCTCTGGGAGAAATAATGGAGTATGATGTAGGGTCCGTAGCTGCAAATTTTAATCTTACCGGCCGACTGATACGGAGCGAATCCTTCGGAAGCGGGCATATTAACGATACCTACTGCCTGACCTGTGAAAAGGACGGCCGGCAATTACACTACATCCTACAGCGGATTAATCATCAGGTATTTAAAAAACCGCCGGCGATGATGGAAAATATCCGGCGGGTGACGAACCATATTCGCCGGAAACTGCAAGAGCAGCAAAATAAACTTGCCTCGCGTCAGCTCATCGTTATCGATACGAAAGACGGCGCCGATTTTTACCAGGACAACCGCGGTAATTACTGGCGCGTGTATAATCGGATCGAAAATTCCGTTACATACGACACACTCGAATCGGCGGAAATGGCATACGAGGCGGCCCGGATGTTCGGCCGGTTCGCAGCGATGCTCACGGATTTGCCCGGCCCGCCGTTACATGAAACGATTCCCGATTTTCATACGACTCCGAAGCGTTTCAAAACCTTTCGGGAAGTCCTGCGGCAGGACCCGTGCAACCGCGCCAAAGACGCCGGGGCCGAGATCGATTTCGTGCTTCAGAACGCCGGGATATGTGACGTACTGTTAAATCACGCCGGCAAGGGCGAAATTCCGATCCGCATAACCCACAACGACACGAAAATCAACAATGTGCTGCTGGATGAAAAAACGCACAAAGGCGTGTGCGTAAT
>DAOVMB010000270.1 GCA_030630905.1 Sedimentisphaerales bacterium | reverse complement strand
AAGCAGCCAAAAAACTCTTACCGGGCGCGTTCGCCGGATACTAAGAGATAATTGCGGCAACCCGCGAACCGGAGCGGTATGGGCCCTGACAGCGAGCGCCATTGCGAGATGTCTTGCCGTAGGAATCGCCTTCGCGCAAACAAGACCTTCCCGCTCGACCGGAACCATCAAAACCAAACTCGGTCGATCCGCAGTCATCGAGCAGCCTGCATTCGCGACGATGATGATAAAGGGCAGAATCCTGGATCCCAACAATGAACCTGCATACGGTGCAAGCATTGTCGCCCTGCCAGTGACGTCTTGGGGTTACCATACCGAGCCTCGGAGGCGGAACAAGGAAGGATACTTCGAACTGCCCTGGTCACCGACATGGATTGAGCAGGACCAGCCCATCTATCTTATGGCAATAGTACAAGATCCCAAAAGCCAGGCTGCTTTGGTCGAGGTCACAGACCCGACATCGCCGGTGACTGTTCGACTCGAGCCCGCCTTTGCAATCACAGGAAAAGTAGTCGATCCCGGCGGCCAACAAATAGAGGAATGTTTGGCAATGATTTCGCTATCCACCGAATTCAAGTGTCAGGCGCCAATCTTCAGTACCCGTGAAGGAAGATGGTGGGAGCGGATGTTATCGCCATTACCATACGGCGCAAAGTATGAGTTGACCATTCAGGCCAAAGGCTACCGGACCCAACAAATCGTTGTTGATGGAACAGATAAAAGTCAAAAACTCATCGACCTCGGCACCATTATCCTGAAACCACAAGACCAAACCAAACCTGTAGTTGTAGAGCAGTTCGCCGATCCGGATTTGGAGAAAGAGTTTCACGAGGTCTATTCTCTTGATAAGGATGAGATCATAAAACTCATCAAGCCGCCATTTGTGCTCGGGCGCCAGGAGTACTTTCAAAATCCGACTTCTATTTATCCCCGTGTGTTTGATTCTCTGGATTCTCAAGGTGCAATTCAGGCCTGCCTACTCTGGGATGGTGAAGCACTAAAGGAAACGCCGCTGTCGGGATATACCAATACTCATCGACTGCCCACACTTGAGTATATTCTAATCTTGACACTGCGCATGCCACATTATGATTTCAACCTTCCCAAAGAGCTGAACATAGAAACACCCCATGGAGACTGGATTGTCCGCGCTGATTCGCCGAGAGACGAACAACTCCGCTCCCTGGAAGAGATTATCTATGCCGAGACAAATAGGGCAATCCGCTTCGAGAAACGCACGGCCGAGCGAGAGGTCATCGTCGTAAGGGGACGCTATAAATTCAAGCCGCACTCAAGCGGGAAATATCCTGACTACATCCCCGTCACGTCTGAGAATGAAATCAGTAAAAGCGCAAAAATAAGAACTGCCGATTCGCTGGCAAAATTCCTTCGTTCTCTCGAGCGTCTGCATGAAATAATAGTTGTAGATGAGACCGAACCCATAGAAAACGCAACAATCCGATACAAAAGCGGTGCACCTAAACTTGGGTGGATGAAAAATCCAAAGCAAAGACGCGAAGAACTCGATGCTCTTCTGGATAACCTCGCCAAGACGACATCGCTGCAGTTCGAAGTCGAGCGCCAACCGGCCCAGATATGGTTTGTCACCGAGACAAAAGGGAACTAATCGCCGGACTTTTCATTCACAAAGGTGCAGACGTAAACGCCAAAACCGTGCAAGGCGAAAGCTTATTGTACTTTACAAGCGAGCCGGGACGCAAAGGTTTGCATCACTTTTAGCGTGACGGCCGCAATGATTGCACTTAAACTCCGCATCTTCGACTAAAATCCTGAATTCCTGCTCATCACTGAGATGAAAACCCTGAGATATCATATAACACAGGTGATCGCTATGGCCCCCCGTGCAGCATTCCGTATTCTGTTGTGCAAGTTCTTCTGCCATGATGGATACTTCCTTAATTATTCATTTCAACGTAAATAGCTATACGGCGTGTCTGGTGGAGAAGTTCATTTCAATTGGTTAATAGCAGGCCCGTCTCAGGAATCACAGCTAAGACGCAGAGCAGGTTTGAAAATCCGGCCCTCTCTCGACTTGGATGAAGCGATGGTGGGAGTGGCAGTGTAAAAACCGGGCTTTTAGTTAAACATAACCGGCGAGTGTTCCTCCGCATCACTCGCCGGTTCACATCCAGCCCTCTACCAATAGAGTACCTTATCGGCAGGAAACGGCACGATGTTAACCTGGATATGAAAAAAGGACCGGCTTATAATCATTCGTGCATACGGGCCTGGCTAATCTGACCGAATGGGCCGGCGGGACGATTTCAGCCGGCGGTCGTACGGGATCGGGTAAATTTTCGATCGGAAAAATAACACCCGAAAAGAAGAGTCGCCCTCTAATCAAAAGGGCTGGGGAGAGTATTAAAAGGATTTGCCGGACTGGTATTTTGCAGAAATCCGGAGTATATTACTCAAGCTGACCGAATCGTTCTGTCATCCTTGCACCTGCTTTCGCAGGTGTAAACTTGTCCCCGCAAAAGCGGGGAGCAGGGATCCGGGAACGTAACAGTAAGGTGGCCGGGATTAAAAGAAGGCGGTGTGAATATGATGACAAGGCGTGAGAGATTGATGGCGACGTTACGCGGCGAACCGGTGGATCGGCCCGCGGTCAATTTCTATGAAGTGGGCGGTTTTGCGGTCGATCCGTCCGACCCGGACGAGTTCAACGTCTATAACGATCCATCTTGGCAGCCGCTGCTGCAACTTACCGAGACTCAGTCCGACCTGATTCGAATGCGCAGCCCCGTCAGGCCTCGCGGTCACGAGCCTGTCCTGAGCGAAGTCGAAAGGGTTGATGCCGGCGGCCCCCGCGGCGAGTTCTTCAAGGCGGAAAAATTTATGGCCGACGGCTGCCGCTTCAAACGCGTGACTTTGAACATTACCGGAAGGACCATGACGTCGCTGACGCGCCGCTGTCCCGATCTCGACACCGTCTGGACGTTGAAGCACCTGCTGAAAAGCACCGATGATCTAAAGGCCTATCTGGAACTGCCGGATGAAGTCTTTGCCGAACAGATCGACGTTGCCAGGCTGATCGAGGAGGATAAAAAACTTGGCGACCGCGGCATCGTTATGGTCGATACGGAAGACCCGCTTTGTGCTGCGGCGTCTCTTTTCAGTATGGAAGACTTCACGGTTGTCGCGTTGACCGAACAGAAACTGTTTCACCGGCTGCTTGAGAAGCTTTCGCGCCAAATATACGCCAGAACACAGGTGACGGCCGAGGCATTCTCCGGCCACCTATGGCGCATCTACGGGCCGGAGTATGCAACCGAACCTTACCTGCCGCCGTATCTGTTCAAAGAATACGTGGTGCGATACACCGGCCCGATGGTCGAGACCATTCAAAAGCACGGCGGCTTTGCCCGAATTCATTGTCACGGCAGGATTCGTGCCGTTCTCGATTACATTGTCGAGATGAATCCTGCCGCTATCGACCCGATCGAGCCGCCGCCGCAGGGAGATGTGGAGCTTGCGTACGTACGCCGCAAGCACGGCAAAGATCTGGTTCTTTTTGGCAATATAGAGTTCGCCGACATAGAAAACACCGAGCCGGCCGAGTTCGAAAAGCTCGTCGAAAAGACTTTCAAAGACGGGACAGATGGCGAGGGCAAAGGTTTCGTCCTGATGCCGTCCTCAGCCCCTATAAGCCGGAAAATTACGCCCCGGCTGATGGCAAATTACCAGACCATGATTCGTCTGGCCTCGAATTTCACATCGTGACGAACTCGTAGGATGGGGCTTGCCCCACCGATCCGTTTTATAAAGGCGTGGCATCGAATACCAGCACCTCGAAAGGCTTCAGCCTGAACGTGTATTCTTTGCCTGCTGACAGCACAATCGCTTCGTTGCCGGTGTCCTCTTTCCACGGGCTTTTTAGAGAATATTTTTCCGCCGCACCGCTGGGCAGCTCGAAGGCTTTGCCAATATCAATCGTGATACTACCCGGCTTGTCACTGGGATTACGCAGTGACAGGACACCTTTTCTTTTGGACCACGCGGCCCAGCCGTAAATTTCTCCTGCTGCCGGGTCGCCGCCGGCCCAGTGCGTATCAACCAGCACGTCCGCGTTGTCGCGGGACCATTTCGCCGCCTCGGCCAGGGCGTCCCAGTGCTCCGGCGACATTAGAGACGGCGTGATATACAACTCCTGGCAGTTGGTCCCGCTGGCGAAGAAATCCCGAATATCTTCGGCAAGACCTTCGCTTGCTTTCGGCAGTCCGTGATTGGCGAACATAACGCCCTGGGTCATGAGCGAATTAAGAGGATACAGCGGCGCGCGGCTCACGACGTTGTGGTAGGTCTCTTTATCGCGGTAGGTAATCTGCTGCTGGCGTTCTGTGCCGGCACCGTGCTTACCCCAGTCCCGGCCGGAGCGCCAGGTCGAATCGCAGTGCCACAGCCAGTAGGGCGAGGACCATGTCCCCGTGGTGGTGTTGATAAACACATCGGGTTTAACGCGGCGCAGCTCACTCATAAGCCGCAGCAGGGCCTCCATGTCACTTGCGAATTCGGCGGTGGTTCCGGCGGGCCTGCCGCCCACGCCTATGCCGTCGTACTTGAAATAGTTCAAGTCATAATCGTGAATCATTTTGATACACACATCACGAAACCTGCCGAAATACTTT
>DAOVMB010000515.1 GCA_030630905.1 Sedimentisphaerales bacterium | reverse complement strand
GTTTCACAATAGGCCGTCGCGTTCGGCAACTCGTAGTCCTCGCCAAAGGATTCGCCGCCGCCACGGGCGCCGATACCGCCTGTGATATACATCTTCTTCGAAACGACGTCCTGCCATATCCGGCCGAGCGCTTCGACATAGTCGGCGTCGGAAGTCAGTGCGGCAACATCCGCCATGCCGGAATACAGATACGCGGCCCGGACGGCGTGGCCGACTGCGGCGTTCTGCTCGATGACCGGCTTGTGGTCCTGACAATATTCACCGTATATCTTGCGCCCGTGGGCCCGGCCGCGTTCATCGAGGAAGAACTTCGCAAGCGCAAGGTACCGTTTCTCGCCGGTGACGCCATACAGCTTCACAAGGCCCATCTCGATTTCCTCGTGTCCGGGGACATCGTGTTTTTTGCCGGGTCCGAAAACCGAGTCGATATAATCCGCCAGCCTGATTGCCACATCCAGAATCTTCCTTTTTCCGGTGGCCTGGTAGTAAGCAACGGCAGCTTCGAAGAAGTGGCCCGCGCAGTAAAGCTCATGCTTATTGCGAACATCGGTCCAGCGTTTTTCCGGCTGTCGCTGTGGGAGCGAATAAAAGGTGTAGAGATAGCCATCTTCCCACTGTGCCGCCGCGATTTTCTCAATCACGCCGTCAACGTATTTTTCAAGCTCCGGATCGGGATAGATTTTCAATGAATAAGCGGCGCCTTCCATTACCTTGTACAGGTCGGAATCGTTAAAGTAGATACCTTCGAATTCTCCTTCCATCAAGCCGCCCGCTTTCGCGAAGTTGTCGATTCGTCCGGTTTGCTCGCACTTTTCGAAATCGTAAGCGATAGTCACCTTCCGGTTGGTCTCCAGCCGCGGCGCCCAGAAATCATCGGCGATAGTCACATCAGTAAACGAAACAGCCGTCAGCTTTTCCTGCTCCTGCACCTGGCAGCCTGTCAGAACTGCGAACAAAAGCATAATTGCAATAGTAAAAACGCCACCTTTTAATAATTGAACCTTTTTCATTTTTTTGCTCCTTTTCTGTTCTCACGGCAGAACCTGCCCATCAGCTCCATTGATTTGTTCATCCGTTCCGTCGAGCCGTCCATCTTCGCGAAGGCATCAACCAGTTCCAGCAATTCCGGTGCCGGCTCGACCCGGCCATAGCGGTGCGCAACATTGACAATCCCGGCATCCAGGCCGTACTCTATCGCCTTTGCGAGATAGGCCCGGCAGACGCCGATCCTTCGCCCCGGAAGATCGCGGACACTGTTGCTTACACCAAGCGAACAATGCACGCCCTTCATTTTCGTATCGCTTTTGATTTTCTTTATCGTCTCGAACGCCCGGTACGTATAGCCCGGCACGTTCGGCTCCATCGGCATATCTATCGCCAGCGGAAACACGGTCGAATCAAAGAAAATCTCGCCGGGTTTGAAACCATATTCGCCAACGGCCTTTTCAAAAATCTGTTTCGCCAGGCAGTAGAGTTCCTCGACCGAGTGCGAGCCTCCAGGCCCGGTGGGCGCATCCTCACTGACTAACAAGCCAATGACCGCGAAGTCAAAATCCTTCTTTAACGGCAGGATTTGATCCATCGTATAAACCTTCACCGAGTTGATAAGCGGCGGTTTGACCGGCTGTTCGGTGCCGTACCACTGTTTCAGGCCGGAAATCAGAACATCATTATCGCTGCTGTCGATACAAATCGGCACGCCTTGGCTCCACTTGCGAACGAGCCTGACGTATTCGGTCATCATGTCGACACTGACCTGCGGATTGCCTTCGCCAAAGGCGTCGAGATTAACCGCTATATAATCCGCCCCGTCGCCGGTCTGCGATTCGATTAAGGCCTTCATATAATTCAACGGGCCGCTGGCCTTTGTATACGCATCGGGGCCAAGCTCCGCCAATTGCCGCATGATCGCGCCGGTTTTCGGAATGGAAGCATGGATTGACTCACCGATGTTAATCACAGATGCTTTCATTGTGTGGTCTTTCGCAAACAGATAATTCAATATCGACGATGTGTGTTCCAGGGCGGGATTTCTGGCTTTATTTATCGTCGCCCTGAGCCGTTCGGCGCCGCCCTTTTCAGCGACCGCCGCTTCGTAAATAAACTCTCCTATACAAAGCCGGTCAAGATTGTTGCCGCAATAGCCATCAACCGTTGCATCGCCGCAGGGGGCATTATCCATTCCCTTTTCACAGCCGCCGATGGTACAGAGGCCGAAGTTCTCCGGAAGGAAACAATCGCCGCATTCCTCGCAGTCAAACAGCAAATATTTGAAAGCCTTTTCGGAAGCGTTAAACAATTTGTAAACAGCCCCTTTGCCTTTCTCGGCGCCCAGAACCGCCATCGTTTTCCTGAAGGCGTGAAAGCCTATATGGTCGGGATCCAGAAAGGCCCTGTGTGAAAAGTTGAAAAATCTCTGCTTAAATTTCTTGCTAGGCTTCTGGATCTGTGTTCGTTTGCCGGCCTGGTCGTACAAATAGAACGCATCCTTCGCCGGCCAGCACAGGTTGTCTTTGAACTGTTCCCAGCCGGAACCGATCTCAGCCGCTCTTCCAAGTATCTGTACAAACATCTCGAAATCGTGAACACCGCCGAT
>DAOVMB010000202.1 GCA_030630905.1 Sedimentisphaerales bacterium | reverse complement strand
G
Organism: Sedimentisphaerales bacterium; assembly: GCA_030630905.1. Taxonomy (GTDB): domain Bacteria; phylum Planctomycetota; class Phycisphaerae; order Sedimentisphaerales; family Anaerobacaceae; genus JAFGPJ01. The sequence continues at coordinate 5,591 of DAOVMB010000202.1, read as the reverse complement.
CGGCCTATTACCCCACGTTCGATATTAAGCCCGGCGACGAAATCACCTTCAAGGTGCGTTCTTTCCGTACTACTTACGGCAGCGAGGTCTGGGACTTCGGGGACGGCAGTCCAAAAGTAACTGTACGGTCGGATGGCAACGTTCAAGTACACAATCCAGAAGGTTATGCCGTCACTACACATCGTTACAAGAAACCCGGTCATTATATAGCTACGGTAAAACGCAGCAATGAACATGGTCACGAAGCTATCACCCACCTGCACATACATGTGGGCAATAGCAATCCCGACAGGGATGGCCAAGTCCATTAACGCCTTGGTATTTTTCTGAGAGGAGTCACTTCAGTTTTAAGGGATTGCCCGCCTCTGGCGGTTTTTTGGAACCCAGCGTTGCTGGGTCAGAGTGAGCTACCCGCCAACGGCGGGTTTTGATTGGGACCCAGCGTTGCTGGGCTCAAGGCCTTTCGGTATCCGGTGATGGTGATGCTGCTGTCCGGATGGACTTCGGCAATTGCATAAGAATTATTTTTGGAACCCAGCATGCTGGGTCAGGACCGGAGCCTTCAACGAGCGCCTTCAATGTATAGTAGTGAATTCCTGCAATGTTGCTGTAGCTCCCTGAATGATGATGGCCCTGTAAGCCAGCCGACAAGGGCAAAGGATTATAAGAAGAAAAAGTCACGCTTCTCTCCAAGAGTATTGTACAAGTCGACATTGGTTTCGGCAAGACCTATCCCCTACTTGACAACTGAAACATGTTGTACGTTGTCCGGTGTGGGCGAACCCACAAAATAGCCGCAAACAACCATTGCGGCTGGCTCTTCTACCTCCAACCCGATAAAAAATATTGGGCCCAAAACCTCATTTCTGAGCCAAGAATGCTGTTTTGCCAGGCCGCACAAAAAAATTTTAATTTTTGCCTTGACGGAATGACTACATTTGTAATATAGTTAAGGCGACTACTATTGTAATCAAGGAGAAACGCAATGAAAAGAGAATTACCCAGAATAGCTGACTCGGAGTGGCGAGTGATGCAGGTGCTATGGGAGCACGGTCCTCAGACAGCAAATGAGGTCGTTAACGCGTTGTCAGGCGAAGTGAAGTGGAAGCCCAGAACGATCAAGACTCTGATAAGTAGGCTGGTGAAGAAAGGCGCCATCAAAGTCACCGAGGAGGGCTACAGGTATCGGTATTCCGCTGCGGTGGATGAGTCCACGTGCATCCACTCTGAGACTAAATCTTTCGTTGGGCGTGTCTACCAGGGAGCGATGAAGCCTGCCCTCGCAGCTTTCCTTGAGGATGCGGACCTGTCACCCCAAGAGATCGACGATATACAGGAGATCCTTAACCAGAAAAGAAAGGGATAAAGATGGAAGTTATTATGACCTATGTTCAGCCGTTTTTCGGCTGGCTCCTGCAGACGACCCTGATTGCCAGTGTGGTCATCTGTCTGATTCTGCTAATCCAGAAAATACTGGGCGGCAAGCTCGGTCCGCGTTGGTGTCATGCGCTTTGGCTGGTGTTATTGATACGTATGGTCCTGCCCTGGGCACCTTCAAGCCGATTTAGTCTGTTCAATCTAATCCCTTCGTGGGATCGGCAGATTCAACGACAGCAACTATCTGAAGCCACTGAACAACACGAGCCTTCTCAGGTCGCACAGGCTTCCGGGGCTACCGAAGCGATACCAGCTCAGAGGCCGGAGCCCGATGTTGCGATTGAGAAGCAAACAACTCCGAAGCCAGGGACGCTCGCCAATATACAAAAAGAATCTAAGCCAAGATTGGCTCCCCTCCGTCGAGTTTTGCCCATTCTCTGGTTTGCCGGCGCAACGGTGATCGGGGCATATCTTCTTGTTAGCAATTTTACTCTCTGGCGGATTGTCAAGCGGGAAGGTCCGTTAGTCAACCAAGAGATGCTGGAGCTGTTCGAAAAATGCAAGGCACAAATGGGCGTCCAGACCCTTGTTGCCGTGGTACCAAGTGACCAAATCAGGAGCCCCGCTCTTTTTGGATTTATCCGGCCGCGTTTACTCTTGCCCCGGGAGATGCTTGAGAAGGCCGGCCATGAGGAGATGCGATATGTCTTCCTCCATGAACTGGCCCATCTAAAACGGCGTGACATTTACGTGGGGTGGCTAACAAGCTTTTTGCAGGTCCTGCACTGGTTCAATCCGCTCGTGTGGTTTGCCTTCTACCGGATGCGTTCTGACCGAGAGTTCGCCTGTGATGCTCTGGTACTCGCGCGTACTCAAAAGGAGGAATCACAAGAATACGGACGAGCAATAGTAGGTCTCTTACGGCGTTTTTCCCGCTCACGGCCTCTGCCGGCCATGGCCGGAATTTTGGAAAGCAAATCTCAATTGAAAAGGAGGATTGCCATGATTGCCCAATTCAAAAAGAACTCATATCAATGGTCCCCTCTGGCTGTCATCTTGATTATCTTACTGGCTTGCGTCTCTTTGCCCAATGCCAGACGCACGAAGGCCTCAGAAATCTCCGCTGCCAAGCCTACTCATAAGCCAAACTTTAGAAAAATTCGTATTCCTGCGATGCCGAAGAACGGCGTTCTATCACCCGATGGGAACAAGCTGGCCTTCATGTCCGATGACGCGGTGTGGGTGGTTCCACTCCATGGTAAAGTCCATCCTGACATCGCGGGCGAGCCCGTCCGGCTCGCCGAGTTGAAAGGGATCTGGGAAGCCAGTGGCATGATGGCTTGGTCGGCCGATGGAAAATGGATCGCGGTTTATGGCCAATCCGATATGGAGACCCGGCATGGCAGCGTCCGTGTTATTCCGGTGGCCGGCGGCAAACCTCGCGTGGTTCAGTTACCCAAGCAAGGCAGTGCCCTTCAGAGCTATCGCCTCAGCCTGTCACCCGATGGTCAGATATTGGCTTTCTCGGCGCTCGAGCTCGGCACACGTCATGAAGTGCCCGGGAGCCCCGACCGCTATATCTATACGATCCCGACCGCAGGAGGCGAGCCCAAACAGGTCTCGTCGGACTGGGCCCGGATGCCGTCCTTCTCCTCTGACGGCGAGTTCATCGCGTATGTGGGTTATCGTAAGCGGGAGGCTTGGCAGAGGAACACAGGGATCCCGCGTTTTCACGGTGACCTGTGGGTCGTCCCTTCGGCCGGCGGCACGCCGGTCAAGCTCGCCACCGTGGATGGTCGGCTGAGAGGGCCGGTGTGGTCGCCTGATGGTAAGTACATCGCTGCCCACCACGAGCCAGGAGGTAGCAACGACAGCAATGAGATATGGGTGTTCCCACTGTCGCCTGACGCATCCAGCGCGGGAGAACCTAAGAAGATCGCTCTTCCGCACAGTAGCTGGAGGAATATATTGGCGGGTTGGACGCCAGACAACGAGCTCGGGGTCTTCATTTCAACAGAGGAACAATGTGCCATATACACTGTGCCGGCTTCTGGAGGAAAAGCGATGCAGATAACGCTTACAGACGGGCCTTGCTATCCACGATGGTCACCGGATGGAGAGCGCATCTACTTCAGAGGAAGGTTCGACAAGGACAAAGTCCCGATTCTCTATGTTCCTTCCGAGGGCGGCGATCCAGTCCAAGTGCCTCCTGTGCAGTTGGAGCGGCGTCTTGTCTCCAGAGTGCTGAACGGTGGCCACAATGTCTCGCCGGACGGCAAGAGAATCGTCATCAGTACATCGAACGGTATTTGGACAATTCCACTGGACGGCGGCCTGCCGACCCGCCTGACGAGCGGCGAGTCGTTTGAAGGCCTCTATCCTTGCTGGTCCCCTAACGGACGAACGATCGCTTTCACCGAATGGAACAGCAAATCTGAGGATGAAGTTTTCTACACCATATACGTGATACCTGCGGACGGCGGCGAAATCAGTCAAATCACCTCCGAGGCGGATAGAGTGGGTGGCGGTGCCATCGCCTTCTCACCGGACGGCGAGCGGATCGCCTTCTTCTCGGGCGGGGCGATCAAAACGATCCCGATTGAAGGCGGCCAGCGCCAAGTGCTCGTTACAGATGTAAAGTCGGGCCGATACAACATCTTCCGCAAGCTGGCCTATTCCCCGGACGGCTCGAAGATCGCCCACAACGCTGTGGGCAAGATCTGGATAACGTCGCTTGGCGGAGGAGAGCCTGAGGAGCTCCGCACGGGATTGCCGGAAAACGCCAAGCTCATTGATTTCGGCTGGTCGCCGGACGGCGAGAAGATCGCGTTCATCGCCTTGATCGGCGGCGAAGAGGAGTTCTGGCTGATAGACAACTTCCTGCCGAAATCCACTACCGGCGGGTGATTACCCAATTTTGACTGCCCGCCGTGTCGCGGACACATCGAGAAAAGGCCCGGCTTAGCCCTATAAGAAGTTACACTTGGAACCGCCTTTAGGCGGTTTGAAAAATTTGCCCATCGTATTGTCCGCAGGTAAATCCGTCTGGGGCGGACCCCCGCCCCTTTTTCATTATGTTATTGCTCACTTCACGAGTCCGCCCCAGGCGGATTCTTTTTCGTAAAACCACCCCATGAAATCTAAGGGAGGTCTAACTTTGTTTTTTTCAAGGGCTTTTATATATAGGATAACCGACCTGATTTGTTAAAATACCCCGGAACCCAGCACCAATCCTGATAAGTTTGCAGCGGGATTGGTGATGGATATGGTCAGCAGGATTGGTGCTGGGAAGGAGCTAAAATATGAAAATCAATCCGCAGGACACCTTACGGTGGAACGTAATCGCAATAGCAATTATTGCACTACCAATCATTGGTACCAAAATCTTAAATTTCAAATTTCAAATTTCAAATTATTTCTACGGAGCAGGCAGCCTTGATAAATCGGTAGAGCTGTCTGCCGAGGTCCTTCGTGACAAGATTCGGGGTGGGCTTCTCGGCCAATTGCTGGGTAATCTTAACGGCCTTAAACACGAGATGCAATATATCAACGAGCCTGGTAATGTCGAAGAATATACTCCGGCCCTTCCGGATGGGGCCCGGACGGATGACGACACAGACTTGGAATGGGTCTATATTGTTGCGATGCAGCGCCATAATACGATTATGTTACCACCTCATCTCATCGTAAAATTATGGAAAGAACGAATCAACAAACGTATTTGGTGCTCTAATCAGTATGCACGTCAATTGATGGACATTGGTTTCGAGCCGCCGCTGACAGGCAGCATCGTGTTTAATCCATGGGCCGACTTTAATATCTCAGGGCAGTTCATTTGCGAGTCGTTTGGGCTGCTTGCTCCCGGGATGCCCCAAACTGCGGCAAGAATCGGCTTGAATTACACCCGTGTTACTATCGATGCCGAGCCTGCCCAGACAACTCAGTTGTTCACGAGCATGATAGCCACGGCTTTTATAACAGATGAGATAGATAATATTCTTGAGGCCGGCCTTAAGGCCATTGATGAAAACTGCGCTATTCGACAAATCGTCATCGATGTTCGGCAGTGGCATCGCTTATATCCAAAAGATTGGCGTACTACCCGCCAGCTCGTCAAAGAAAAGTATAGCCGGCATGGCGGCGCGATGCGCGATAGAAACGGATATGAGCTTAATACCGCCTCGACCATTGCAGCCCTGCTTTACGGTGAGGGG
>DAOVMB010000006.1 GCA_030630905.1 Sedimentisphaerales bacterium | reverse complement strand
GGTTTATACCCCCGGCGGCAACTGGAGCAGTTATCCACCTCACAAGCATGATGTTCACCTAAAAGATGACCAGGGTGATTTGCTCGAATCCGATTTGGAGGAAGTGTATTTTTATAAAATTGACAAGCCCGATGGTTACGCCTATCAGCGGGTATATACTGACCAGACCTCACCGCTTCATAAGGCGGGTCATCCCATTGACGCCCTGGTTCGGGCGGAAAATAACTGTGCCGTTCTGGTGCCGGAAGGTTATCATCCCGTGGTGAGCGCCCCGGGATATACGACTTACTATTTGAATGTATTGGCAGGCAGCGCCCAGACGCTCGCAAATCAGGATGACCCGAAATACACCTGGGTTAAAGATACTTACAAGCAGAAAGACAATCGACTTCCGTTATATTAATTTGCTCCAGGTTGTGTATCAGTTGTTTTTTTACAGGAGTCTTATATGAGTGAAACTGAACGGATATACGACACGCTTCACATGGGGCGCTCATCAATCGATCTTTACAGTAATGATATTGGTTCGCCATTTGTGGATATTACGAGTTTTGCTGCCTATGTTGGAGGTTCGCCGACGAATATCAGCGTAGGAGGACGAAGGTTGGGGCTAAAGACCGCTTTATTGACAGGGCTTGGCCAGGACCCGGTCGGGGATTTTATTCTGAAATTTCTGCAAAAAGAGGGAGTGGAGACACGTTTTATCTCCCGTAAACCCGGCAAGCGGTCCAGCGCGGTGGTTCTGGGTATAGAACCACCGGACAGTTTTCCTCTGGTTTATTATCGTGATAATTGTGCTGATATTGCATTGACGATAGATGATGTTCTTAAGGCGCCGGTTTCCAGCAGCAAAGTATTTCAGTTTGCCGGCACAAATTTGTCTCTGGAGCCGAGTCGCAGTGCGACATTATTTGCCGCCGAGCTGGCCCGCCAGGCGGGGACAAAAGTTGTTCTTGATATAGATTTTCGCCCCGATCAGTGGCATGATCCAAGGGCGTTTGGCGTGGTAGTACGTTCGGCGCTTCGGCTGGCGGACGTCGTGATCGGAACGGAAGATGAGATAAATGCCGCTATGTTGACGGATATGAGTCATATTGAACTTACAGATTCGGTTTCGGATACACAGGTCCAGGGAGATGTGGACCGGGCGATTCGTAACATGCTTTCAATGGGGCCGGGGGCATTGCTGCAGAAAAAAGGCAGCCAGGGTGTTTGCGTTCATCTGGTGGATCGACAGGGTAAAATCGAGCAAATCGATGCGCCGGGATTTCCGGTTGAAGTGACAAATATTCTGGGGGCTGGAGATGCCTTTGCCGCCGGATTTCTTTACGGGTACGTTAAAGATCTGGGGTGGTACAAAGCCGCAAGAATAGGGAACGCGTGTGGGGCGATTGTTGTCACCAAACACGGTTGTGCGAATTTCATGCCCACCTATGAGGAGATGATGGCCTTTGTTGAGGATTATGGGGGACTTGAATAACAATTTGGAGGTTTTGACATGAGTGCTAAGACTGTTCGTTTGACGATGGCGCAGGCGTTGATTAAGTACCTCACCTGCCAGTATACCGAGCGTGATGGTGATAAAAATGCTCTCTTTGCAGGGTGTTTTGGAGTTTTTGGTCATGGTTGTGTATCGGGGATAGGGCAGGCATTACAGCAATATCCACAGTTGCGCTATTACCAGACCCGCAATGAACAGGCGATGGTGCACGCCTCGGCTGCTTATGCCAAGATGAAAAATCGGATGCAGACGTTCGTATGTCTCTCATCTATCGGCCCCGGAGCGACGAACATGATTACCGGAGCGGCCGTGGCGACAACGAATCATCTTCCTGTGCTGCTGCTGCCAGGTGATATATTCGCACGTCGCAACGTAGCACCGGTTCTGCAACAGTTGGAGTCTGAAATCACCCAGGACATATCGGTATGTGACTGTTTTACGCCGGTGAGTCGATACTGGGACCGCATCAACCGGGCAGACCAGATATTGACGGCATTGCCTGAGGCTATGCGAGTGCTCACCAGCCCTGCCGATACCGGGGCGGTTACTATTTCACTTCCTGAGGATACCCAAACCGAGGCATACGATTATCCGGTTGAATTCTTTAAAAAACGCATCTGGAGGATCCCTCGTAACCTGGCCGATCATACAGTCCTGGTGGAAGCGGCCCGGTGGATACGCGATTCAAAATGTCCATTGATTATCGCCGGGGGCGGGGTTATTTACAGCGGAGCCCAGGACACTCTCAAGGATTTTGTAGAGAAAACAGGTATTCCGGTAGGTGTAACAATGGCAGGCAAGGGCAGTTTGCTCTATGACAATAAGCTGAACCTGGGAGCGATAGGTGTGACGGGGAATTTTGCCGCAAACCGTATAGCGCGCAAGGCAGACCTGGTCATTGGCATTGGAACACGCTACAGCGATTTCACCACAGCAAGCAAGACTGCCTTTCAAAATCCCAATGTTCGTTTTGTAAATATTAACGTTGCTGAATTTGATGCGTATAAGCATGCCGCTTTGCCATTACTGGCCGATGCGAGGGTAACTCTTGAGGAATTAATGGAACTGCTGGAAGGTTATCATATCGAGAAAGACTATCAGCAAAAGGCACAGCAACTTCATAAAGAATGGCAGGAAGAAGTAGACCGGATTTACGCGATCCGTAATAAACCACTGCCGAGTCAGGGTGAGCTAATCGGCGTAGTTAACGAATTAAGCGAACCTGACGCCGTGATGATAAATGCGGCCGGTAGTATGCCCGGCGACCTGCATAAATTGTGGCGTACCCGGCATTCGAAGAATTTCCATCTCGAATATGGCTATAGCTGCATGGGCTATGAAATTGCCGGTGGGCTGGGAATCAAAATGGCGGCTCCGGAGCGTCAAGTGATTGTCATGGTGGGCGACGGCAGCTACCTGATGCTCTGCAATGAAATTGTCACTTCCATACAGGAAGGATATAAACTTACTATTGTTCTGATGGACAACGAGGGTTTTAACAGTATCGGCGGGCTCAGCCGTTCGATAGGTCAGGAAGGATTTGGTACACGTTATGCTTTTCCCCGCGATAACAAGCTTCCCGGCGATGAATCGGATGAAGTTGAAGTACTTCCGGTAAATTATGCGATGAATGCCCGCGGACTGGGCGCTCACGTTATCGAGTGCAAAACGTATGATGATTTTGTTAAAGCGTTCAAAGAATCAAAAAAAACCGATCGGACCACGGTGATTTATGTCCGGAATGATCGTTATGCAGGTGTGCCCGGCTATGAAAGCTGGTGGGATGTGCCGGTGGCCGAAGTAAGCGAGATGGATGGCGTCAAACAAGCCCGCAAGGAATGGGAAAAGAATGTTAAAATGGAGAGGTTTTTCTTCTAAGAAGAAATGAAAGGACTTGCATGTCAACAATTCGCATCGCGAATGCTCCATGCTCCTGGGGTTCTCTGGAATTCGAAGGGCTTGAAGGCCAGGCAATACCTTACGGGCAAATGCTCGATGAATTAAAGAAAACAGGCTATGACGGCACCGAGTTGGGCGACTGGGGCTACATGCCAACAAGCGCCGAGCAATTGCACGCTGAATTGGCCGGGCGCGGGCTGGTAATGCTCGGTGCGTTTGTGCCGGTGGCGTTGAAAGATGCCGATGCCCATAAAGCCGGTGTGGCCGAATCGTTGAAGATTGCCCGCTTGTTGGCTGATGTCGCCGAAAGGGGTGAGTACGAGCAATCACCGTTTTTGGTTCTTGCCGATGATAATGGAACCGATGCGGTTCGGACAGCCAATGCCGGGCGTACAAGCAGCGAAATGAGCCTAACCGATGAGCAGTGGAAGGTGTTTGCCCGTGGCGCCGAAGAAATTGCACGAGCGGTAAAGTCGCAAACCGGTTTGCGCACAGTGTTTCATCATCATTGCGCCGGATTTGTCGAAAGGCGTGACGAGGTTGCTCACTTACTTGAGATGACCGATCCCGGCCTGCTGGGACTGGTATTCGATACCGGTCACTTTGCTTACGGTTCAGGAAAAAACGATCCGAAAGCTGTGCTGGAAGGCCTTGAACTTTTTGCCGAACGTATCTGGTATATGCACTTCAAAGATTGTCATCCTCAAATCGCCGACAGCGCGCGCAGCGAAGGTTGGGACTATTTTGAGGCGGTTAGGCAAGGGGTATTTTGCGAGCTCGGACAAGGTTGTGTCGATTTTCCGGCAGTACTGAAATGGTTAAAGAAGCAAGATTATGACGGCTGGGCCGTAGTTGAACAGGATGTTTTGCCCGGCATGGGGTCGCCGAAGGAGAGCGCCCGGCGTAACCGCGAATACTTGCGAGCGAAAGGAGTCTAAGAGTTGGCAAAATCAGATAAATTGACCTTTGGCGTGATCGGAGCCGGTCGGATCGGACAACTGCACGCCAGGCATCTTAGTTATCGCGTTGCCCAGGCAAAATTGATTATGATCAGCGACGTCGTGGAGAAAGCTGCCAGGCAGTGTGCGCAGGAATGCCAGGTTGCGCAGTATGGCACCGATTATCATGATATTCTCAGTCATCCCGATATTCAGGCGGTGTTGATTTGCTCCTCGACCGACACGCACGCGAAAATTATCGAGGAAGCGGCGCTGGCCGGTAAACATATTTTTTGTGAAAAACCGATAGACCACGATTTAGGCCGGATTGACAGGGCCTTGGCTGCTGTTGATAAAGCGGGAGTTTTGTTGCAAGTTGGCTTTAATCGGCGATTCGATGCCAATTACCAGCGTGTTCGTCAGGCAGTGGAAAGCGGGGAAATTGGCGAGCCGCATTTAATGCATATTATCAGTCGTGATCCCGGCCCGCCTCCTATCGAATACATTAAAGTTTCCGGCGGTATTTTTCTGGACATGACTATTCATGATTTTGATATGGCCCGTTTTTTGATCGGTAGTGAGGTCGAGGAAGTGTACGTGGCCGGTGCTGTTCGGGTTGACCCGGCCATTGCCGGGGCTGGCGATCTGGATACGGTTATGATAACGCTGAAATTTGCCAATGGGGTGATTGCTACGATTGATAACAGTCGTAAGGCTGTTTATGGTTACGATCAACGAGTGGAAATTTTCGGCAGTAAAGGTTGTATTAGTACCGCCAATAATTATCCGAATACCGCGACAGTACAGACGAAGGACAATGTTCGGCGTGATCTGCCGTTGAACTTCTTTATGGATCGTTATGTCGACAGCTATCTGGAAGAAATCGACCGGTTTCTCAAGGCGGTGATCAATAATTCACCCCCGCCGGTGTCGGGAATTGATGGGCGAATTCCGGTGGTGATGGCTCGTGCGGCAAGAAAATCGTACGAGGAAAATCGCCCTGTTCGCCTTGACGAGGTTGAGTAGTGTAACCCGGCGATTGTGTGAATGACGCCGGTATTGTATCGAGTACATATTCCCAGAGGTGTTACAATATGGCAATGACCATAGGTAAATGGCGCCGGTTGCAGCAGATGGCCGGTTCGACAGGTACTTTTGCTGTAGTAGCGGTTGATCACCGCGGTCCGCTTCGTCGTTCGCTGGAAAAGGAATCGCCCGAAGGCAAATCAAATGAAGCACTGACCGCGCTCAAATGCGATATTGTCCGGCACCTGGCGCCGGCGACAACTGCCGTTCTATTAGATCCGGAAACGGCCGCCGGTCAATGTGTAGCCGACAGCTCGATGCCCGCCGGGACAGGATTGATAGTTGCTTTGGATACCGGCTCGACGGGCGATCCGGCGAATCGTACGACAGGCCTGGTTGAGAACTGGTCGGTTGAAAAGACGGTTCGTATGGGAGCCTCGGGCGTGAAAATGCTGCTTTACTACAATCCCGCGGCCTCGGAAGCTGGCGAGCGAGAGGCGCTTGTTCAGGAAGTGGCCGCCGATTGCGCTCGAAATGACATTCCTTTTTTCCTCGAACCTTTATCGTATTCTTCCGACGGTTCGCTCGGGCCTTTGGAAGCCGAGCAGAGACGAAAGGTGGTAATTGAAACTGCTCGTCGTCTTGTGCCGTTAGGCGTTGATATTCTCAAAGCGGAATTTCCAGTGGATGTAAGCGTCGAGCCGGATGAAAATATCTGGCGTGATGCATGCCGGGAGTTGACGGACACAAGCAAAGCTCCCTGGGTATTATTGTCCGCCGGTGTTTCTTATGATACTTTTCTAAAGCAGGTGCGCATCGCCTGTGAGGCGGGAGCCGGCGGCGTGATGGCCGGGCGAGCCGTCTGGAAAGAAGCAGTGACGCTGGATAGCCCTGCACGAAACAATTTTCTCCGAACGGTTGGATATGAGCGAATGCGGCGCTTACGGTCGCTTTGCGAGGCGCTGGGGCGGCCTTTTACTGAAGTTTATGATTCTCCGAAGCTAAGTTACGATTGGTATGTATGAAGAGGAACGAATGAATATGATTAGCCAATGTTTCAATTATTTCAAGACCGGTCCGGATAAACCGCTGTTGGAGAATAACGAGGAAGTTACCAGGTTATTCGAGAGAAAGAGAACGTCGGTGTTTCTTTCGCTACTGTTTGGTTACAGTTTCTTTTATGTATGTCGCCTGAGTTTTTCGGTGGCGAAAAAGTCGATGATCGATGCGGATATTTTAAATGCCGAACAGATGGGAAAGATTGGTTTTGCGTTTTTTATTACGTATGCTTTTGGGAAACTCACAAACGGTTTTCTGGCGGACCGAAGTAATATTCGCCGGTTTATGTCCACGGGGCTGCTGGTATCGTCGGTTATTGTGATTTTGTTTGGTTTTACCAGATTGTTTTTGTTGTTTGTTATTTTGTGGGGTATCAACGGCTGGTTTCAGTCCATGGGGTCCGCTCCCAGCGGTGCTTCTATATCCCAATGGTTCAGTAATAAAGAGCGCGGGACGCGATATGGTTTGTGGAGTATGGCTCACAGTATCGGTGAGGGGGTCACTTTTGCGGTCACTGCGTTAATAATTGCCGCGGCAGGATGGCAATGGGGCTTCTGGAGTGCGGGGCTTATCTCGATAGTGGTGGCTTTGTTGTTGTTCAAAACGCTGGCCGATCGACCGCGAACTTACGGCCTTCCTTTGGTCGCCGATTACAAGGATGATCATCCGGGCAATGCCGACCTGGAGCAGGATTCAGTCAATAGAGCACAATTTGGCGTGATAAAGAATCCTTATGTCTGGATCCTTGGTATTTCCTGCGTCGCTATGTATATAGCGCGTTACGGCGTGAACAGTTGGGGCGTGTTGTATTTGCAGGAAGCAAAATCCTATTCACTGGTAACGGCCGGCTTTATTCTTTTTCTGGCGAAAATTATGGAAACGGTCGGGGCGGTCACCTCTGGATTTGTTTCGGATTTCTTTTTTAAATCCCGCCGAAACGTTACGACGCTGATGTATGGGCTTATAAAAATCTTAGGGCTGATAATATTATTTATCGTGCCTTCGACATATTTATTTACTCTGGATAAGTCCGCTGCGCAATATTTGACGGAAGGAGATGTCGGGCCGGCGCTGATTAACACATTCGAAGATAAAGGGATTGTTTTGCAGCAGGAGGCCAGGGTATCCCTGGTTGAAGACGGTGATGAAAAAGAATGGCACATTGATTATGATAAATGGTATCTGTTCTGGAAAGGATTTCGCATAGAGCAGAATGATACGAACTTGAACGTGTCGCGCAAATTTGAACCCCTCCATCTGGTCGGCATTTCTTTGTTTGCTTTTGGTTTGGGTGGATTACTGGTTTTTCTGGGCGGGCTTATCGCTATAGATATCTGCTCCAAGCGCGCCAGCGGTGCAGCTATGGGGCTGGTGGGAATGTTCAGTTATGTTGGAGCTGCCTTCCAGGACTGGATTAGCGGCAGTTTAATAGAAGCAGGCAAGATGACTGTCCATGGCCAAACAATACATGATTTTGATAAAGCGTTTTATTTCTGGCTGGGGGCGGCCATTGTTGCTGTTTTGATATCTTGCACGCTATGGAAGGTAAAGCCAAAGGATTAGTAATTATGGCTCATTATGACGTGCTAATCCTGGGACACGTATCCAGGGACATAATCGTAACACCTGAAGGTAGGGACTATCTTACCGGCGGGGCGGTTGTACATTCGACAATAACAGCTCAGAGAATCAATACTAATGTAATTGCCCTGACGAAGCTTAGTCGTGACGATTTACCTTTGCTGGAAGTTTTCAGTGCGAGTAATGTGCCGTTTATCCATTGTTTTTCACCACAGACAACCTCAATCCGAAACACATATTTGACCAGCGATCGTGAGCGAAGAACTTGCGAAGCAATAAGTGTTGCGGATCCTTTTGACATCAACGACATACCCGGCGACATCAAGGCCGATTTGTATTACCTGGGAGGGCTTATCAAAGGGGAATTTCCCGAAAGTTTAATTGAGCAGTTGTCGGAGTTGGGGAAAGTGGCCGTTGATACACAAAGCTTTTTACGGGCAAAAGAGAATGGCAGACTGCTTTTTAGAGATTGGTCGGCGAAGAAAAAATATATTCCCACAATTAGTTATCTCAAAGCCGATGCCGCAGAGGCGGAAATTCTTACCGGAACGAATGACTGTGAAAAAGCGGCACGGATACTGAATGACTGGGGATCTGACGAAGTAATGGTGACGCAAAATTCGGGTGTTACTATCTGTGCTAATGGACAAGTATATACATCGCCGTTTACCGCAAAGAATCTCACCGGCAGAACCGGCAGGGGAGATACATGTTTTAGTGCTTATTGTAACTGGCGAAAGAATAATTCGCCGCAGGAGTCCTGTCTTTTTGCCGCGGCGTTGACTTCTTTGAAAATGGAGAAACCCGGTCCGTTTTCCGGAACGGTAGACGATGTTAAGCAAGTGATACAAAAGCGATACCAAGGTTAGCCCGAATGATAACCTGCTGCACATAACATGACAAACAGTTGTCTTTCTTAAGGAAATTCGGTACCATAGTGATATCCGGCGGCTTGGCTGTGTAACCAGGTCTTCTACCGAAAAAAAGTAGTTATATTCTGCAGAGAATATATGAATAGAAGCATATACTGGCTGCTCACGTCAATAAGTATTATGACTCTCCTGACAGCCAATGCATCTTGGGGTGATGATTGGCCAACATATAACCATGACAAAGCAAGAAGCGGTGTAACTTCGGAACAATTGCCTCTGATGCTCTCCGAGTGCTGGCGGTTCCAGGCCAACCACCCACCTCAACCTGCCTGGCCGCCACCAGCCGCCCAGGACTTCTGGCACAATCACGACCAACTAAGGCCAACTGTAATTTACGACCGTGCCTTTCATTCCGTGGCTGTGCGTGATACTGTCTATTTTGCTTCCTCCGCCGACTTCAGCGTTTACGCTCTGGACGCCAAAACTGGAAAGGTGCGATGGGTATTCTTTACTGCCGGACCTGTCCGACTGGCTCCCACTGTAGTTGAGAATAGACTTTACGTTGGATCTGACGATGGTTGCGTATATTGCCTTTCAACTGACAACGGCTCATTGATTTGGAAATTTGACGTTGCTGCTGAAAAAAGCATGGTGCCGGGAAACGGACGAATGATATCGATGTTGCCCGTTCGGACCGGATTGGTAGTCGATGCTGGAAAAGTGTTTATCGCAGCGGGGCTGTTTCCGATTCATGGTACGTTTTTATTTGCTCTGAACGCTGAAAACGGGACGGTTCTGTGGCGGCAAAAACTTGATGTCTCACCACAAGGTTATTTGCTCGCTTCGACTCAAAATCTGTACGTGCCGACCGGACGGACGGGACCAGTGTCCTTTTCGCGCAAAAGCGGTACATTACAGGGAGAATTCGGCAGCGCCGGCGGAGCTTATACACTATTGACAGAAGACACTCTTGTGACAGGACCCGGCCGCGGCCCCAAACAACTAAATGCCGCCAATGTCACAACGAAGGAAACGATAGCAACATTTGGTGGGCTGCGTATGGTTGTTAAAGGTCATATGGTATATATGCAATCGGAGAAAAAGCTTACCGCTCTTGATCGAAGGAGATACCTTGCACTTTCGAAACAAAGAATAACTCTCAACCGCCGGCAAAAACAGATTCGCGAACAGCTTAAGAAACTTGCTAAGAACAGCCCTCCGGCAAACAAATTCGAGGATGACTTGCGGAATATCCAACTTTCTCTGGGTCAAAACAAAGAATCGTTGGAACAATGCTTCATCTGGAAGCACGCCTGCGATCATACATACTCACTTATTATGGCCGGCAATACGCTGTTTGTCGGCGGAAAAGATGAAGTCGTGGCGCTGAGTGCCGCCGACGGACGCGAGTCCTGGAGCGCATCTGTAAACGGCGCTGCCTACGGATTAAGCGTTGCAAATGGCCGTTTATTCGTCAGCACTGACGAAGGAACGATTCACTGCTTCACCAATAGCTCGATCGTATCTTCCAAGAGACCGAAACTCGTCCATTTAGGAACTGAAATCGATCCTTATTCTCAGGACGACTTGACTGATATGTGCTCTTTGGCCGCTCAACAAATCGTTGAAGAGGCAAATATACGTCAGGGATATTGCCTGGTGCTCGGTTGTGAAGAAGGTCGGCTTGCGTACGAAATCGCCAAACGCACGAAACTACAGGTTATCGCGGTAGAACAAGATGCTCGGAAAGTAATCACAGCTCGCAAAAAACTGCACAGAGCCGGGTATTACGGCACCAGGATTACTGTACATCACGGCAAGTTGGACGAGCTTCCATATCCAGCCTACTTTGCTAACCTAATTGTCTCCGAACGTACACTAATCTCCGGCGAACTACCTCCATCCGCGGCCGAGATGTTTCGCGTGCTAAGGCCACGTGGCGGCACGGCAATTATCGGCCAATTCAAGGAAGCCAATAGGAAGAAGAGCAAACTTAAACAATCCGACCTCGAACATTGGTTCAATGACGCGACGATTCCAGGCTGGAGAATCAACAGACGCAATGGATTATGGGCAGTCATCAGGCGCGGATCCCTCTCGGGCAGCGGAGAATGGACCCAGCTTTATGCAAATGCCGCTCATACCGCCTGTAGCGGCGACCAGCTTCGCGGCCCAATGGCCCTGCAGTGGTTCGGCAAACCCGGGCCTCGGTCTATGATAGATCGCCATCATCGGCCGATGTCGTCACTGGTGAAGGACGGGCGCATTTTTGTCCCCACTCTTGAGGGTATCATCGCTGTTGACGCGTATAACGGTACAGAATTGTGGCGGCTTGATGTGCCCAACTCAAGACGTATCGGCGCCCTCAAGGACAGCGGCCACATGTTAGCCACCGACGAATACGTTTATATTGCCGTCGAGGACCAGTGTTGGGCTGTCGATGTTATTACCGGTGTGCACAAACTAACTCTTAAAGCCCCTCAATTGGACGATCGCAACAAACACGACTGGGGTTACCTGAACCACTCTGGCAATTTCCTCTTCGGTACCGGTCAGAAAGTCAGGGCCTCATTTTACAAACAGGATTTTCACGGCAAACCTGATAACGGAAGCCACATACTGGAAGGTGACTTCAGAGAAGTTATCGTCAGCGATTATCTCTTTGCCATAGACCGGCACACCGGTGCGATCCGCTGGACCTACAGAGATGGAACGATCATGAACAGTGCCGTTACTATGGGTGATAGCCGAATCTATTTCATACAATGCCGCAATCCGGAAATAATGAAGGACGATGACGGTCGGCTTCGAATCGATAAGTTCTGTGACAAGAACCTATTCATTGTAGCACTCGACTTAGAAACCGGTGCGGTAATATGGCGACGCCCCTTCCGGTTCCCATACGAACATATCATGTTTCTCAATTATGCCGAGAACACATTACTTTTCACCGGCACATACAACAAAGACAATCACGTCAACTACGGCCTGTTCGCTTTCAACGCTGATACGGGAGCAGAAAAATGGCAGACTGATTATGTGGGCTTGTATATCGCCGGGACCGAACCATTCGGTAAAGACGGCTCACACGGCGAACAATGGCAGCACCCGGTTATCAATGGGCGGACTCTCTATTCGCGACCTTACGCCTTTGACCTTCATACCGGCGAGAAGAAGAAATACCACGTCTATCGCGGCGGCCACGGCTGCGGTGGACTGACTGGCTCGGCCCATTACCTTTACGGCCGAGGTTCAAATCCGCGCATGTACCCGATCGAAGTCGATAGCACCAGAGGAATCCAGTTGACTCAAGTCACTCGGCCGGGCTGCTGGCTTAACATAATCCCGGCAGGCGGCTTGATTCTTGTGCCGGAATCCAGTTCCGGGTGTACTTGCGAATACTCACTCCAAAGCTCCCTGGCTTTTGCCCCACGAGATTATTACAGTCCACCAATAATATTGACGCCTCAACGGAATTTTGATAGTTCAATACAAGTTGAACTGGCCGACCGCAATGGTATTGGGCGGATATACTACACACTCGACGGAACCGAACCAACCACACTTTCACCTTTATATACTGAGCCTATTACGCTTACCCGTAGCACCACCATTAAGGCCAGAACTTTTTGGAAAGAACAGGGCGATATGAGTGACGTCCATCGTGCAATCTTCACCAAGCACTAATTCTCTGTGTAAGGCTCATTTCACCTCTTTCCAGGATGGAATAGGTAAGCTATACATCTTTTTTTTTGCTTTTTCTCATGCGTTTGTTGACGAATATGATAGATTATGTGTTGTAATTAGGAGTACTGTATGGATCTTCACTGGCTTGATATTGGCACGTTATCTGTTTACCTGGCGGGGATAATCGCGACGGGCATATACTTTTCCAGGAAGAACACGAGCACGGAAGAGTATTTCGTGGGAGGCCGGTCATTCGCCGGCTGGGTTGTGGGATTCAGTTTAGTTGGCACCTCAATCAGCTCCATTACCTTTCTTGCCTTTCCCGCTGATGCCTTCAAAACCGCCTGGCTTCGGTTCCTTCCGAACTTAATGCTGCCCGTAGGGATAGTTATCGCATCACGCATATATCTGCCCTTCTTTCGCCGGGGCAAGATTACATCTGCCTATGAGTACCTTGAAGGTCGTTTCGGGCCATCCATTCGTGTTTATGGGGCTGTAGCCTTTATCATTACGCAGTTAGTGAGGATAAGCATGATCTTGTACCTTCTTTCGCTTGTTCTGCGTGAAATGCTGGGGCTAAGCCCAACAATGTGTATTCTGGTCGGAGGAATATTTGTCGCAGTGTACACCATCATTGGTGGAATTGATGCGGTAATCTGGACTGACGTTATCCAGACGCTTGTTCTGACGCTCGGCAGTATGCTGTGTCTGGGAATTATCATACATGCGTTGCCCGGCGGCCTGGGACAGATATTCTCGGTAGCGGCGGCCGAAAATAAATTTGCCCTTGCAGAATTGGCCGATGGTAAGCTCAATCCCGTACCGTGGGGATTTTCGCTGGAACGCAAAACGGTGATGATGATGTTTTGCCTCGGTCTGATAACCTGGCTGTCTGAGTACAGCACCAATCAGAACACAGTTCAGCGATATTGCGCTTCGAAGAATGCCCACGAAGCCCGTAAGGCTATGTGGGTATGTGTCTGTGTCAGCCTGCCGATTTGGACTTTCTACATGTTCCTGGGAACGAGCTTGTTCGTGTTCTTCAAGGTCTTTCCAACTGCCGAGACCGCGGAGATGCTGACGGGCGTGCGCAAGGCTGAACAGGTTCTGCCCTTTTTCATAATGAATTACCTGCCGCCAGGTGTTACGGGGCTGGTAATTGCAGCAGCTCTTGCAGCGGCGATGTCGTCATTAGACTCGATCATCAATGCGGTCGCCACAGTCGGCATCGTGGACATCTACCGTCGCCACCTTGTCAAGAACCGTGATGACCGGCACTACCTGAAAGTGGCGTGGGTATTTGCCAGTGTCGCGGCGGTGATTATGATGGTTGGGGCCATTCTCCTCGCGAAGAGCGATACCAAAACGTTACAGGACACAGCAACAATACTGGCATCCCTATTTGGCGGAGGACTGCTGGGAATGTATATGTTGGGTTTCTTGACTAAAAAGGGTGATGCACGCGCCGTTGGATTCGGGATTGGCGCCACAATTCTGTTCACCTGCTGGACAATGCTGTCAAGCAGGCAGTTACTCCCGGAAGTATTAGAAGTCCCATTCGATTTATATTACACGATTATCATTGGTAACATTGTGATGTTTGCCGTCGGTTTTCTCGCCGGAACGCTGCTGCCGAAGAGGAAACGGGACCTGACGAACCTGACGGTGTGGACACAGGACGGCATACCTTTGGAATGATGATTGTCATTTGAGAACTTTCCGAAATGCATAAAAAAGTACAGCCAGACTATCTCAAGGAGAAAGGCACGAGAGCTGTTCATGATCTTGCCGGTGGTGTGTGGCCGGTGATGCTGACCGCATTTACCCGCAACAGACAAATCGACTGGGACGGCGTGGATCGATTGACTGACTGGTACATTGCTTCGGGCGTCGCGGGGCTGTTTGCCGTTTGTGGGTCGAGCGAGATGCGTGAGCTAACCGCGGAAGAACGCCTTGCTTTAGCTGAACGGGTCGTTAAGCGCGCGAATGGGCGCGTACAAGTAGTGGCAACCGGTACCTTCGGGGGTACAATTGAGCAGCAGGCCGTTTTCGTGCAGAGAATGGCCGACACCGGCGTTGCAGCCGTAGTGTGTCTGGTTAACGAGCTTGCCGGCCAAGACCAAACGGACGAGCTTTGGAAAGCCAATGTCGAGGAATTGCTGGAGAAGACCGGCGAGATTCCACTGGGTCTATACGAGTGCCCAATGCCATATCATCGACTACTGAGACCCCAACTTCTGGCCTGGATTGCGTCCACAAGGCGATTTCTCTGGCTGAAAGAAACATCGGAGCAACTTGATTCGATCGGGAAGAAGATAGCGGCGGTGCAAGGTACACGTCTTCGCTTCTACAATGCCAACACCGTAACGCTGCTGCGGAGTCTGCGCCTGGGCGGTAATGGATTCAGCGGTATCGCGGCCAATTTCTGCCCGGCTTTGTTCGTTTGGCTATGCAGACATTTTGAAGGACATCCGCAAATGGCTGAGCGTCTGCAACGGTTCTTAAGCATCGCCGGGGCACTAAAGGGATACAAGTATCCGGCATCCGCAAAGCAATTCCTGGCACTTTCAGGTATGGAAATCGGCACGACCTGCCGAGTACTCGACTACGAGTTCAGTACGAACGAAATCGGCATGCTTGAAGCACTGCGGCAGGAGGTACAGGCATGGCAGAAGGAACTGGGGCTGCCCGAAGTTTCATGCTAATGTCATTGGTCCAATAGTACCTCACACGTTACTATCTTCTTATGACCGAATTGAATCGAAATGATGTTATCGTTCACAGGCAGTTTTTCCCTTCTCTCTTCATTCATATTGGTCAGCCAGGCCTCTTTTACCGAGCGGAAAAACCTAATGTTTGCACCAATATCTTTCAAGGTCGGATTGAACAAACGCAGCACAAGCGTATCCCGACGCTCACACTTCTTAAGCGCACTTAGGACAATTTCTTTCGACCCAATTTCAATGAAACTCATCTGTTTTGGCAAATCACCTCCCCCTCTGCCTGCCTGGGCGGCTTCCAACGGCAGATTGAACTTTTCGGCCTCACGATACAAATCACCCTCTTGCCAATCTCCGGCGTGTGGCATAATAGCATAGCGCCATTCGTGCGGGCCGGGCGATTGTGCCATCTCCATCCAGGGATATACATCCCACTGGTCGATAACGGGCGACTGCATAGCGGTGAAGCAGCGTAACAATGTAATGCAGAGAGTTCGCCGGTCATCGTCCACCGCCTCGAACTCACGGATGCCATCATTGATAATAGCCAATCCCAGCTTTCCATCGCTGATGTCGACGAAGCGGTGCATTGGGTATTGCGGGTTGGGTTTGCCATGGTAGGGACTGCCGGGCGGTCGGTCAATTGGCCGTTCGATGATATCAAAAGCTGCTTCGGCGGCTGAAACGGCAGCTTTTACGTCGGTAGGAAAGCAGACACGTACTCGATGTTGCTTTGCCGGGTTTTCCAATTTTGTCTTAACTTCGAGCCAGCGCTGTCCCTTCCGCAAAGTGAGTTCCGATTCGATGGGCATACCAACAGTCATCCTGCCGCGGCGACAATTGTCTTTATCTGCCTCCAGGCCGTCCGGAATGGTCATCAAATGCTTCACTCGATAGCGAGTGAGAAGATCGCTCGTCTCCTGATGCTCGATTGTTGCTTCGGTTCCCAGCGTTGTTATGATTTCATCATGCTCCGGCGGCATATACACCCAGGGATGGCCGCTCTCACCACCATCCTCAAAATAGTGCTGATTTTTGAATTCCCGTCCGGTACTCTTTTCCAGGATATCCAGACTGCCATCGGAATTTATCTCCACCTTTAGAAATTCATTCTCCATTATCGGCATATCTTTATGGCCGCCAGTATCCAGGGCAGACTTGCCCAAATCCGCTTTTTCTCGCTTAAGGTGATAGGTCTTATACCCAAAAGCCGGAATGTCTTTCAATTGAGTATGAAGTGTTACCCGCTGCGAGCGCTGCTGCAGTGAGATATCCTGTAAATTGCGGACAAGAGTGCCGACAGGTTTGCGTTTTGTCTCCGCATAAGGGACGATATTGCCGTCAGGTTCTCGGATTGAAAATCCCTCGTATCCGCACTTGTCAGGCAAATCCGCTAACAATGTTACAACCTCACTGCGTGGATATGGGGAGGGATTAAATACAGTTATCACTGCTTCGTGTACGTCTATATCTTTGTTGTTAATTCGCTTCTGAATTGCAGACATTCCGCGTCTCGTGACTCCCCGGGAAATAATGGTCGCCTGATCGAATCGATACATCATATCTTTTTCCATCTGGTCTATTCCCGCGCCACAGATGGTATCATGAGGATGGTTTTGCAGCAAATACCGCCAGGCTAAATCCATAGCTGATTTCATGTATTGACCGCCGAGGAGCCAGCCGAATGTAGAAAATGGTTCTGCCCAACGCTGAATGGCGGTTTCGGTAAGGGCATTTCGCCGTTTTATTCGTGAGTGGCTGGAGATAACATCGCCGAACAGGTGTGTCC
>DAOVMB010000348.1 GCA_030630905.1 Sedimentisphaerales bacterium | reverse complement strand
GCAACCAGAACCGCGTCGATATCGTCACGCGCCATCAGTTCGCGGAAGTCCTTGTAAGCGGAGCATCCGGTGCCCTTGTAGTGCCCGTTCACCCGGTTCCGGGCGGCTTTGAGCACGGGATCTTTAACGTCGCAAACCGCGACTACCCGGGCATCCTTTTGTCTAAGGAAGTTGCCCATCACGCCGCTACCCTGAGGTCCGACACCGACGCAGCCGACAGTAATCCTCTCACTGGCGGCGACGCCGCCCGCGGCGCCCAGCGCCGACGACGAAACGATGTAAGGAAAACTCATCGCCCCGGCGGCGGTACCGGCAGCGCGTTTTAAGAACCGACGTCTATCAATTGCTTTGTTCCTCATGACTCCTATACCTCCCAATTAGCAAGTATAACATATCTTGAATTATCAACCTGTTCAACGATAAAACGAAGCATATACTAAAAGTGTAACCGGACGAGCAATCGCCGTCAAACCAAAACTATATCCGGCAAAAAACGCAACTTTTTTAGATGTTCCTGGCGTTCTGCCTTACTTGTGCTTGACAATGTCAGCCGGGCAGCGTAGCTTATGCATTTCATGTATTTTGCAGCTAATGAGGAACTGTACGCTATGCCTGAAAATGTCGTAACGCGTTTTGCACCGTCGCCGACGGGTTATCTACACGTGGGCGGAGCCAGGACCGCTCTATTCAACTGGCTCTGGGCACGCCGGGCGGGCGGAACGTTCATACTCCGAATCGAGGATACGGACCAGAAGCGAAACACGCCGACCGCCGCCCAACAGGTCATGGACGACCTGAAATGGCTTGGAATCCAGTGGGACGAAGGCCCCGATGCCGGCGGTCCGAACGGGCCGTACCTGCAATCTCAGCGTAAAGACATTTATGATAAATATATAGAGAAACTTCTCGACGAAAAAAAAGCCTATTATTGTTTTGAGACTACCGAAGAGTTAGACGCATTTCGCAAGGAAGCTGAAGCTCAAAAGAAGAGTTTTTCCTACTCCCGGCCTAAAGACTTTCCTGACTCCGAAGCGGCGGAAAAAGCCCGCGCCGAAGGCCGGCCCGTTACGGTCCGCTTCGCCGTGCCGCAGGAGAAGCCGATCGTTGTGCAGGATGTGGTCCGCGGCGAGGTTACCTTTGCCGCCGACGAGATAAGCGATTTTATCATCCGGAAAAGCGATGGTTTTCCCACATACAATTTCGCCTGTGTGGTCGACGATCACCTGATGAAAGTTACACACATCATTCGAGGCCAGGAACACCTCAACAATACGCCGGGCCAGCAGGCTTTATGGCAGGCCCTGTTTCCGGATGCTCCGCTTCCGAAATACGCCCACATGTCGGTTACCGTCAGCGATACCGGCGGCAAACTCTCCAAGCGCGAGCGGCCGAAGGCCCTTCGCAAGGCAATCAAGGCCGCGCAGCAGATCGACCTTGAAGCACTCGCCGCCGCAGGCGATATCAGCAGTGAGCAGCTCGATTCTTTTATCAGGGGCAAAACCACGCCGGACATGCCCAATATCGACGCGATGGCTAAGCATCTCGGCGTTGCCCTGCCGGAAATCAACATTGTCGATTTCTTCAAGAGCGGCTACCTGCCCGAAACCATGGTGAATTTCCTCGCTCTGTTGGGCTGGAATCCAGGCGATAATCGCGAGATTATGCAGGTTGACGAACTGATCGGCACCTTCGACCTTTCGCGCCTGACCAAATCGAACAGCCTGTTCGACCGGCAGAAACTGATTGCTTTCAACACCGAGCACATCCGGATGGTTTCGGCGGAGAAGCTCCTCGGGCATCTCAAGAGTTACTTAAACACTGTCGAGTCCCCGATGGTCTCTGCTGATGATGAGCTTCTTTCGACAATCATAAAACTCTGCGAAGGCGCAAGAACACTGGCTCAGATCGAGCAGAAGAGCGAATTTCTGTTTGTGGACAATGACAAGATAAAATATGACGACAAAGCAGTCAAGAAAGTCCTGCTCAAAGGCGACGGCCTGGCCGTTCTGGGAATCGTCCGGGAAAAGCTTGCCGCGATGGACGAGTTAACGGAACAGGGCATCGAGGATATGCTGCGCGGATTGGCTGAGGAAAAACAAGTCGGCCTGGGCAAAGTCGCTCAGCCGCTCCGCGTGGCCATCTGCGGAACTACCATCAGCCTGCAGATATTCGATTCGGTCCGGCTGTTGGGCAAAGAAAATACCCTGGCAAGAATAGACAACACACTAAAGAAATTCCAAACACAAATATAGCGAGCATAGATATGTCATTATTGGTAACAGGTTCGATAGGAATTGATACGGTTAAAACGCCTTATGGCGTTAGCGAGAACTGTCTCGGCGGTTCGGCTGTTTATTTCAGTATGACAGCCGGCTTTTTCTCGCCGGTCAGATTTGTAGGAGTTATCGGCTCGGATTGCCCGTTTGATTTAGCCGAGGTTTTCGCCAATAGGGATGTGGACTTGAGGGGCCTGGAGATAAGAGCGCAAAGCAAAACATTTCGCTGGGCCGGCACTTATCACGAAAATATGGACGACAGAACAACCGATCATGTGGAATTAAATGTCCTCGCCGAAGCACCGCCGAAGGTACCAGACGCATTCAAGGACAGTAAATTCGTATTCCTGGCAAATACAGCACCTATCCTTCAGCAGCAATTGCTTGAACAAATCGATGAACCGGTTTTCGTAGCTGTTGATACGATGAACTTGTGGATTCAGGGATATCCGGATGATTTAATAGCCCTGCTGACAAAAATTGACTGCCTGATAATCAACGAGGACGAAGCAAGGATGTTGGCGGACCGGCACAATCTGATAAGGGCAGCGAAGAAGATCTTAGAGATGGGCCCCAGCGTTGTGATTGCCAAAAAAGGCGAATCCGGCTCGATCATGTGCAATACCGATGGGGACATATTTATCCTGCCAGCCTTTCCGGCCGACGACGTCATAGACCCGACCGGCGCCGGCGACAGTTTCGCAGGCGGCTTCATGGGCTATCTGGCACAAACCGGCAGGACCGATTTCGAGACACTGAAAACGGCGGTTGCGTATGGCACGGTGCTCGCCTCTTTTACTATTGCGGATTTCTCGCTGGATGGATTGACCTCCACCGATAGAACGAATATCGACGAGAGACTGCAAGAATTACGAAACATAACACAGTTTTAACGTATCGAGCATGACATGCGGTGCTTTATAGCAATAGATATCGACGAGAAAATCAGAAAAGCCTTGGCCAAGCTGCAGAACGAATTGCAAGGCAAAGTTGATTTAAAGAAAAGCGATGCCAAATGGGTGAATCCCGAGACGATACATCTGACGTTGAAGTTCCTGGGCGAAATTAAAGATGAGCAGGCCGTGGATGTCTGCAACATAACCGGTGACGTTGCGAGCCGGCATAGGAGCTTCGGACTGGACATCGAATCGGTCGGCCATTTCGGCGGCAGAAGCGCCAGAGTTTTATGGGTAGGCACGGGACAGAACAGCGACAAGCTGCTACAATTACAAGAAGATCTCGAGCAGCAACTGGATTTGGCCGGCTGGCCCAGAGAAGCCAGAAAGTTCTCAGGGCATTTAACATTGTGCAGGATAAGAAACACAAGGGCGGGCATTAAATTAGCTCAAATGATTAGCGAATATAAGGATTTCAAGCTCGGGACGATGCCGGCCGATTCGGTCTCGGTTTACCAGAGCCAGTTGACGCCGAAAGGCCCAATTTATACTGTTTTAGGAAATTACGAATTACAATGATAAAAAATGTTAAACTTGAAGCGAGATAGAAAAAAGGAGAAAAGCAAAAATGGCAAAGACAAAAAAAGTTCAGGCAGTTTCAAAAGCAACCAGCAGGGATGACGCTGTACAGCGCGTGATAGCTCAGATCGAAAAGCAGTACGGCCAGGGCGCAATCATGCAAATGGATGAGCATCAATACGCCAAGATCGAGGGCATCGATACGGGTTCATTATCGCTCGATATAGCGCTTGGCGGCAGGGGTATCCCTCGCGGCAGAGTGACCGAGCTGTATGGGCCTGAGTCGT
>DAOVMB010000031.1 GCA_030630905.1 Sedimentisphaerales bacterium | reverse complement strand
GTTGAATCTGCGGGAATCTTGACGCAGTGACAGGTATTTGCTTACAAATTCATCGTCATCGGAAAAAACGTTATCTGCTGATTTTAGGGCTTTGACCAGCGATGCCACATTCGGGTCCGTAACAATCTCTTGCCAGCTAATCGGAGTTTTGGCAAGAGCTTCAAAATACCGATTGTCCTGCGGTCCGAGCTGGTTATCTTCGGACCGGAGCAGCGGTTCCAAAGACATTGCTAATTGAAGCTTGTAATATTTATGTGCATCGTCTGAGACCCCTCCAACTTTATGCTGGAATATCCGGGCCAGCTCGCGGTAAAGCGTTATGTTCTTGAGTTTGTATTTATCGATGGCCTCGTCGCGAAGCAGTTCGTAGCCGTTTCTGACCCATCGCCACCGCTGATCGGGCTGGGTTGCGGGGATGGCGACCGAAATGTTATAAGCCATATTCCATGCGTGGAATTCCCAGACCGATGCGAAACGAGGCTGCAGGATGGTTATCCATTCCGCAAGCTGCCTTGCATCGAAGAACTGACCCTCGTCTTTCAGCCTGTCGGCACGCATCCACAAGACATCCACGACCAGACCGCGAAAAGCACCCGTTGCAATAGTTGCAAACGCCAGAGAGGGAGGGATATTTTCAGGTGTATCAATTATCAGGCCCATATCCTGACGCTGGCGATTTATGGAATCGAGCTGCATACCTGCGACAATTAGCAGACCGGCTGCAAGAGCAATACAAAGAGAGCAGATTATTATATCACGCAAACACATAGTCCTTGCTTCGTGTCTTGTATTACACCTCAAACTTTATACTGTGATCCTGGCAATTTCTCGATAACTGAAAATGATTAAGGACAATATGAGAATTAAAAATGCTTTAATACAAACCATCAAAACGGCGCATTTGGCCAAGAAAGACCAGCTTATCAATCGCGCGGGGACCAGGAATTTTGTTGGATTAAACTTGTCAAACTGCGGCAAAAGCTGGATTAACCACTTAAGGCTGTAAGAATAGATTGTACCGATGTTTTCACCCAGAAAGCCGAAGGACTCGATAACGAATCCGCTGAAACTTGCCGTAAAGAAGATCACAAAACAGAACAATATCGCCACTGGGAATGAGAGGAAAGACGCGGCTAATATGCCCAAACAAGCCAGGAAAATCAGACGGAACAAGATCAGCAGGACCGCTCTAATGAAATTGTTGCCGAACGAATCGGCTTTATAAAGCACCTCCAGGCCGTCCGGCGGGAAGATAATCGCCACATTGTTCAGTGGGACATTCATGAATGCGACGGCCAGGTGGCCATGTTCCGGCACAACTTCGGCGGGTATTTCTATTTCGTGAAAATCCCGGACAGAGTGCTTATGCATCTCGTCATAAATCGGGGTCTTGCTTTGCGTGCCGTATTTAAAGTACTGGTAGTCGCCTGCGAACCATCTGCCATAGACCTGTGAATCGGGCGGACTTACCGAGACATCGTATTTGAATTTGATAAATATGTTTTCCGCAAGGGACTCGACGTTATCGAAATCCCACAGCAAAACCTGGCCGACACCGGCTGCGCGTTTGGCGAGTTGAGCCTGCTGGGTAAGCTGGGTGATGATTTCTTCTCGTGGTACATTGGCAGGCAATTCGCCTCTTCGGTCAAGTTCCTTATATCTATCTGTTACCTCCCGGGTAACGTCGACTTCGGGAACATTTAAGGATGCCCTCGCCGTAAAAAATTCATTGTTGGCCTCGATAAGCTCATACTCCGGCACGTTAATGAATTTCGGCATGTAAATAGTTATTGTGTAAATGATTGCTGAAAACAGGCAGAGCAGAATTGTGTTCAACACTATCACACCGAACAGTTTGCCCAGGATAAGCTGAAAACGGCGAATAGGCTTGGTGATAACGGTATATATTTGTTTTTGCTCAATGTCACTTGTTACCGAATAGATTGAGATTATGATTGTTAGCAGGCAGAGCAGGAAACTTGTCAGCGAAAGAGCGTAACTTACAAAAGTTTGCAGTCTGCCCTTCAACGTCTCGTCACCTGTGGTGGTAATACCAAGGACCGGCAACAGGACAATGAGAAGGATTGTAAAAACAACGGCTACTTTAATTCGCAAAGCCTGTTTTATAGTATTTATGGCGACAGCCCAGATACTATGCATCGCCGGAATCTCCTGCCTGCGGTTTTTCAGTCTTATCCTTGTCCTGGCTTTTTGTGCCAGATCCGCCGGTGAGCTTGTCTAAAATATTCTCTCTGGCTTGCTCCTGCCGGCGAGGTTGAGATTCGACCGGTTCCGTTTTAATTTCTCTTCTAACAGCTTTGGATTCGGACGGCTCAGATGCGCTGGTCAATTTGCTCAGTAACTGTTCATCGGCTTTCGGCCTGGCACTTTCGACGGCAGCGACTTTCTCCGTTGCTGGAATTTCCCCGGAAGCATTCTTTGATATCGGCGCCGAAACAAGTTTATCAAGTATGCTTTCCACTGCCTCGTGCTGAGTCAGGAAATCGCCGATTTTGGTCGTGCTGACCGCCCCGCTCGTGGGCTGGGCCTGCTGCTGAGCGGCTGTGACCGTCCTGATGAAAAATGTTTCGAGTTTGTCCATCGGAGAAGTGACCTCACAGTCGGCATCTTCTTCGCGAACGAGTTGCTTGATCTTCTCGACGGTCGCGTCGCTGATGGCATCGGTAGTAATTTGTCTTTTATTTGTTTGCTGCAAAAGCTCCCTGACATGGCCCTGGGTTTGTATTTTTCCGCCGTACATAATCGCGATTCTATCGCATATATCCTCGACATCCGCGAGCAGGTGACTGCACAATAAAATTGTTTTGCCGCGCTCTGCGAGCCTCAGGACTAAATCCTTGATTTGCCTTGTTCCGATGGGATCGAGTCCCGTTGTCGGCTCATCCAATATCAATAAATCGGGGTCGTTAATCAGCGCCTGCGCCAGGCCGATTCGGCGTGCCATACCTTTCGAAAACGTCCCAACCGCTCTGTTGGCGACGGCTTTAAGCCCGACCATGTCAAGCAGTGCCTCGATACGCATTTTTCGCACTTTTGCGGGCAGGCCGAACAGTCTGCCGTAGAAATCCAGAGTTTCGCGGGCGTTCAAATACCGGTAGAGATAGGATTCTTCGGGTAAAAAACCGATTCTGCAGTTTATCTTTGGGTCTGCGCCGTCACCGCCCAGAAGTAAGGACTTGCCCTTTGTCGGGTGAAGCAGGCCCAGCAGCATTTTCAGGGTCGTGGTTTTGCCCGAGCCGTTTGGGCCTAAAAGTCCGAACACTTCGTTGGGACGAACTTTTAAGTCCAGGTTATCGACAGCATAGACTTTGGTCCGACCCCACCAGTCGGAAAAAATCTTGGTCAAAGAAAAAGTCTCAACAGCGTATTCCATCGTTTCGTGTCTCGTATCTCCTCAAGCGTGTCTTATTTCGCTCGATGCCTGCCACGCTACACATGAGGCCCGTGGTCGAGTTCCTCTCCATAGCGGACAAGTCGAGCACTATTGAAAACGACAATCAATGAGCCGGCAAAATGCAGAACCGCGGCGTAAGGCGCCGTCAGCCAGGCCGCCGCCCCTGCGGCAATCCCCAGAATAATAAAAATGATTCCAAAGCCGAGATTTTGATAAATTACTCTTCCGGTTTTTTTCGAAAGCCGGACGAGGAAAGGCAACCTTGTCAGGTCGTCGCTCATCAGTGCGATCGAGGCGGAATTAATGGCCACATCACTTCCGGCGGCGCCCATTGCGATACCCAGGTCCCCTGCCGCCAAGGCGGGCGCATCGTTGATGCCGTCACCGACTACCACAACAGTATGGCCGTCTCGCTTGATTTGTTCGACAATCGCCAGTTTGTCCTGGGGCAAACAGTGTGCTTTGAAATCGGTGCAAGCCAGTTCGGCGGCGACCCTGCCGGCCACCTCGCCTCGATCTCCGGTAAGCATCGTGATTCTTTTTATGCCGACATCGAGTAGTTCCTTGACGGCTTGCTTGGCTTCGGGTCTGGTTTTGTCCTGCAGGCCGATCCAGCCGATGCACTTGGAATCCTTCGCTACATAAAGTGTGCTGAAGCCCTGTTCCTCTTGAAGAGCCGGATCGGAAATATTACTGATATCTATATTGTTTTCTTTCAAAAAGGTATCCCTGCCGACCATGATTCTTACCGAATTGATTGTTGCCGTGACTCCTTTGCCCGGCGTCTCCTCGAAATTTTCTGTCGCCGGTAAGGAAAGATTTGCTTCCCTGGCGACCTCGTGTAATGCTCTTGCGGCCGGGTGTTTACTCATCTGCTCGGCTGAGGCTGCATCTGCCAGTAATTCACCCGGTTCGACGCCCTCTGCGGGTGTCAGTTTGGTCACGTAGAGCCGGCCGGTCGTAACGGTTCCCGTCTTGTCGAAAACCATCGCCGTGATCTTACCTGCAATCTCAAGGTCGGCTACATTTTTTATCAGGATGCCGAGACGAGCGGATGCCGAAATCGCAGCGACCATCGCCGTCGGCGTGGCTAAAATCAAAGCGCAGGGGCACGAGACAACAAGGATCGTAATCGCCCGGTCCATATCGCGGGTGAAAAACAGGACTATCCCGGCAATCATCAGGATTGTCGGCGTGTACCACTTCACATAGCGGTCGATGATCCGCATAATCGGGATTTTTGTCTGCTCGGCCTGAATGATCAGCGATTGAACCTTGCCGAGGGTAGTATCTTTTCCGGCCTTGGTCACGGTAATATCCAGCACGCCGGTAAGGTTATTTGTGCCGGCAAAAACCTGCATCCCCGGCACCTTGTCGACGGGCAGTGATTCGCCGGTAATCGTCGCTTCATTTACGGAACTGAGGCCCTTCGCAACTTCGCCGTCGGCGGGGATGTTGTCGCCCGGCCGGACACGCACGCAATCGCCGGATTTCAGGCTGCTGACTTTCACTTCCTTTTCGCTACGCTCGCCATCGATGAGATTTGCTATGGTAGGCGTCAGCTTGATGAGCGATTCGATCGATGCACGGGCGCCGAGGGCGGTGCGCGTTTCAATCAGCTCGCTGACGAGCATAAAAAAGGCGACGACGCCCGCGGTGGCATATTCTTGTGTTGCGAAGGCCGCGATGATGGCCAGGGCCACCAGCTCATCCATGTGTGCTTCTCTGCGTATGAGGCTCTTGATGGCGTGCAGGACAATCGGAGCAGCAAGCAGGATTGCACCGGCCATCGCCAAAAACTCTGTGTTGAAACTGCCGGCGCCATAAATGAACTTTGCGATCCCGCTGTTAATTAGCAGCACTCCGCCGGCCAGAGTCCCCAGCAGGGCCATGCTGACACGAATCTGCTTGCCGTGTGTGTGTTCTGCGACAATGTCATCCTTAAGATGTAGGTGTTCATGGGCCATAATTTCGTCTCTTGTTTCTCGTATCCTCTTCCAAATGAGGCTCAGCGAATCGCCGTTTCTTGATTTTCCTGTTCTGATCGCTCATTGCTCTTTTTCAGCTTCAACGATGGGTCTCTGTTCAGCAGCGCTCGAATCTGTGTGCCCTTTGCCCCCTTGGTAGTCTGAATGACAAATTTCTCGTCCGCGTTGCTCAGGATGTGCTCTATGGCATCGAGATAGATTTTCTGAATCACAAGCTCCGGGCGCTGCCGGTATTCGGGCAACAGACGCTCCAGATAATCGGCATTGGCTTTGGCTGTTTCCACGACCCTCGCTCGATAGGATCGCGCTTCGGCGATTTTTTCCCGGGCGGTACCGGCCAATTGCGACCACAACAGATCTTGTTCCTGTTCACTAAGCTCGCTAACCGATTTCTTGCCCTTTAGAAGTTCAAATGCGACCGGGCCGCCGGCTTCGTTTAGAGTGTTTTCGGCATAAGTCCTGGCACTGGTGACCTCTGTTTCGCTTCTCTGACTGGCCATTGTGGAAGCCTCAAATGCGATTTTGACCTGTGGAGGACATTCACTCTTGATTAGTTGTACCGATACAATTTTGATGCCGCTTTCTATTTTGTCCAGCTTTTCCTGCAACAACCGTTTGACGTGTTTCGGGATTCTGCCCCGGCTTGAAATTGCCTCATCTATCGTATAGTTGACCATTGTTGTCACGACGCTACCTTCGAACATGTTTTTAAGAAGAGGCGTTATGCTTTTTGTAATCACATCGAAGTAAATGTCGCCGGGTTTGAAATCTTCGATATAAACGTTCTTGAAGAAGCGTTCCGGATCGTCAATCTGGTAGGTTAGCTGCCACTTCGTATGGACTATGTTGTAGTCACTTCCATCGGAGCCGGTATTTGCCGATACTGTCCCGGTTCGCATTTCACTTCGAGTGATACAATAACCGTCACGCAGCGGATTCAGTGGTTTGTCCGGGCGAACCGGACGTTGTTTCCCGGCAAGCATTTCTGATTGTGTCTGAAAATACCAGAACGAGTCGATGGAAAGGTTCACCTGGGTCTTTACAGGAATTTTCACAATTTCATCGATTGGATATGGAAGAATCCAATGTGCTCCCGGACCGAGAAGTCTTTTTTCGCCTGCGCCCCGAATCTTACCGAATCGTAAAACAATCGCCTGTTCTTCAGAGCCAACTGTTTCAAATCCCGAGGCCAGAAAAGCAACGATCAGCACAATCATGATTACCTTCAGAATAATGAAGCTGATCCTCAGCGCCTCTGACAAGCTCTTGCTGGCGGCATCAAGCTCATCGCCCATATGTTTTTCCGGTGCCGGGACGGGCGAATTGTTGTTGTCTTCGTTATTTTGTTCTGTCATGATATTGTTTATTCTGTATTATTTTTCGGATTCGTTCGTTTCGAGGGGTTGCAGATCGGGCATCCCCTTAAGGAGCGTGAACGGCTCCATATCGGTTGGTGTCACAAATGTAGTTCTGTTCTCCAATATTTTCTGGAGTGCTTCGAGATTGCGCAGGAACATTGCAAGCTTTGGGTCGGCTTCGAGCATTTTGTAGTGTTTTGCCGCTTCTGCGTCTCCCATACCCCGGGTAACCTTTGCTCTGGCCTCTGCGGCCGTGATAAGTTCGTCGCTTTTCGATTTGGCATCGGTTCGAATCTTAATGGCTTCGGCGTTTCCCTGTGAAGTAATTGCTTCGGCCCTGCGGTTCCTTTCGGCCGTCATTCGTGCGAAGACCTCTTTGCTGACATCCTCACTGACTTTGAGCTGCTTGATGCCAAGAGTCTTGATTTCAATGCCGCACTTTGTGTCCGCAACGGCCTGTTGAAGGTCGTTGAGCATTTCATTTTGGATTTCCTCAAACTTTATTTTTGTCGGATCGCTGTTGACTAACTCGGAGAAATAATGGCGGCCAATCACATTGTTTTGTGTGTTACGAATCCGGCTGCGCAAAAATTCATCCTCAGCTTTTTTGACAGTCTTAATGGCGTTGAAGAATTCCAGCGGTCCCGCAATTTTCCAGACCACGTAGGTCTTCACGATAATAGGCTCACCTCCCGCAGTCCGTGTTTCTTCCACTTCAACTTCAAAAGCCTGCATACGAGAGTCGAATGTATGCACCTGCTGGATAGGAAACGGCCATTTGAAGTACCAGCCCGGCTTAGTGAGCGAGCGCGTGGGCTTGCCGAACGTCGTGACCAGGCAAGATTCTGTCTCTCTTACCTGGAACGAGATCAGATACAGGCTCAATGTGATAATAATCAATGTGACAAAGATTGCAATGGCTATGTTTTTCATTTTTCGCTGCTCTCCTCAATGACGCCCGTATCGTAGATACTGGGCGACAGTTTTTCCTGGAGGTCTATAATTGTAATCTGAGTATCGTTCTGGTCGGCTACGACTATGTATTTTCGTACGCCGTCGAGTGCCTCTTCGAGCATCGCCAACCTCTGCTCGTGGACGTAAATTTCCGGAGCGGCCCTGTAAGCCTTGAACTGGCCCGCAAAACGCAGTCCTGTTCCTTTTGCAAGTGCCTCTTTCTCAAAAGCGTAACATTGTGATTCTCTGAGCGTCTTGAAAATAATCCCCTTTGCTTCTTCAAAGGCTATATCCAACTGTTTGCCAAGACTCTCCATATCCTCCGGCGAATTTACGTCTTCGGCCTGCCTGTATTTTAGCGCAAGCTTGTAAAGCGCATCCGCCTTCTCTACGGAACCGACGAGTGTGCTCAGCGTCTTATTTCGCTGGGCCTGGGCATCAAGGATCAGCGCCTGCTTCTTTTGAACGGCGCCAACAACCTCTTGATAAGCCGCTGCAACTTCGGGCGGAGGATGAACGCCTTGTAAGCCGAGGAATACGATTTCAATACCCAAACCTTCTTTATCGGCAGCCTCCTGGATTCTTTCGGTTAGAATTTTTCCGGCCTCTGCCCTTCCTATTCCGAGCAGGCTGTGATCCAAATCGGCTTCATCCCCGCTTTCTATCTTTGCGCTGGCTGCAAACTTTGTGAGCTCGCGATAGCAAATGGATTCGAGTATTTTTTCCGGCTCGTAATGATTATAGACAAAAGAGTACAAATCCTTGATTCTGTATTGAACCGGCACAGCGGCGATGACGAGGCTGACCGGCACTGTTCCGGCTGTAGGTTTTATGCCGCTTTGTTGGCTGGCGACAAGCAACTGATATTCTTTTTCGTAATGTGCCTCGCCCCATAGTAAAGGCTTACGTTCCACCTGCCCGTTCGGATCAATCTTCGGGACGAAACCAATGCTGATTTCTAAGATTTTTTTTGTGGGGTGTTTATAGACGACATCAATTGGCCATGGCCATTTGAAGGCCAATCCGGGACCGAGAAGTCTGACTTCGCCCGCCTCGTTTACGGGATTGCCGAAATGCTCTATTATTGCCTGTTCTTCAGGAGCCACTACAACGACACAGCTAAATAGATATAGCGTTATGGCGCCAAAGAGGACCAAAGGCACAATCGCCTGTTCAAGCAGTTTATAAAACCAGGTTTGAGATGCTTTATAGCCAAACTGATAATCAATTGCATCTGCGAGGCTGCGTAGAATCCCGCCCGGCTCATTGATTACTCCCAGGAGTCTGCTATCGAAAGCGCTTCTGCTGTATCGGCCCTTCAGTCTGGGGCGATAGATGTCCAGGACGAGGTTGACCGCGGTTTCGGCGCCAAGGACTACAAGCAGGCCGAGGATTACCAGTGCCATGCCGTTCACCGGCCAGTATATATTGAATAGATAGGCCACCGCAAGAAATACGGCCAAAATAAAGCACACGACTGAGACCCCGAGCAGTAAGCTGCCGACTGCCCTGAGCGGTTTCCACTCAGGCTGGGCAGACATGCCGGTAGCGTAACGTGACATCAGAAAGCTAATGAACGCAATGGCCGTCAGGCAAATCCCGCAAAGCAAAGGCTGCTTCAACTCAGCTTCAAACTCGGAACCAAAGGCTTTGAGTAAATACAGACCGATACCTATTTGGAAGGCGGCAATTATTGCTGCGAATATGGGGATGAACCATTTTTCGAATATCTCAAGACGGCGCTGGGCGACGGACAATAAAGTGGCACGTTCACTCCTGGCTTGAAAGATTGCAGAAGTTTTTTCGTCCCGAACCAACTGGCCGGCGTCGAGCTTTTCCTGCTCGGCCAGGCAGCGCTGATAGAACTGCAAACATAAGACGAGCCAGGTCAGAGCGACGGAGAGGACCAGCCAGCTAACTGCCGAGACTGCAAAAAAACCACTCCATTGGCCTAAGAAAAAGGCAATTCCGAAAAAGATGATGCTCAGAATCAAAGACACCAAGGCAACGTGTACGGGGCGTTTGGATGATACTGTCATTTTATATCCCGGTATTCCAGTTTGAACAA
Source organism: Sedimentisphaerales bacterium (assembly GCA_030630905.1). Lineage (GTDB taxonomy): Bacteria > Planctomycetota > Phycisphaerae > Sedimentisphaerales > Anaerobacaceae > JAFGPJ01. The sequence goes on along the minus strand of DAOVMB010000031.1, from coordinate 2,610 downwards.
AATATTTCTAATAGAGTATCTATTCAATATGTGTCTTATCCGAATTCAAAAAGTAATAAGTTGCATAATATAGCAATAAACATTATTTTAGTACAGGGACAATTGAGAAAAATATACCCTTGTTTTAGAGCATTGGTGCTGTGAGTCGGAACTGAAAGATGAATAAGTTATTTACTATTGCGAAAAATACTTTCATAGAAACCCTGAGACAGCCCATTTACTCCATAATCATTGTTGCTGCTTTGTTACTGTTTTTTATAAGCCCATCTTTAACGATGTACACGATGAGCGACGACAACAAGCTCTTACGCGAGATAGGACTATCTACGTTGTTTTTAACCAGCTTGTTCATAGCAATTTTTTCCGCTTCTGGAGCTGTGGCACAGGAGATGGAGAGCAAAACTATAACAACTGTTCTGAGCAAGCCCGTCCAACGTCCGATATTCATTATTGCAAAGTTCTTTGGTGTGACCGCCGCGGTGGTTCTAGCGCATTATATATGTACTATCGCCCTGCTGATGGCGATCAGACATGGAGTGCTCGAGACGGTAAACGATACGCATGACTGGACGGTATTAGGCACAGCAGCGGTTATTGTTGGTGGCGTGATTCTGCTAAGTGCTTTTTTCAACTACGCTTATGATTGGAAATTTTCCTCGACTGCGATGGTTTTAACCGGCATATTCGCTACATTCGGCATCGTTTTCCTGACTTTTATCGATCGAAACTGGCAATTCAAGCCGCAGGATAACGGCATGAACGCAGTCGATATCTACGGCTCGGTTTTGCTGCTGCTGGCGGCTTTGATCATTGTGGCCCTGGCGGTGGCGCTTTCGTCCAGGTTCAATATTGTCGTGACGCTCTCGGCCTGTATCGGGATTTTTCTGCTGGGTCTGGTCAGTGATTACGCATTCGGCAGATTCGCCGAAACACATTTGTGGGCAAAAATAGGCAGATATTTAGTGCCGAATTTGCAGATTTTCTGGATAAGCGACGCTATTTACGAAGGCAATGAAGTCCCGGTGAAATACCTTCTCATAGGAGCTTCTTACGCCCTATGCTACACGGGCGCCATCCTCGCATTAGCCGTAGCCCTGTTCCAACGCCGGCAGGTAGGATAATTCGTCGTGCGTATTGCGTATATCGTATTGCGCTGCTCTCCCAATTACGATTATCATTTGCACCTTTGTCATTTCGACCGGAGGGCTACGAAGTAGCCCGAAGTGGAGAAATCTATTAAAACAGATTTCCCTTCGGGGCTCTATGCTTCGCTCCGTATCTCGACTCCGCTTCGCGGAGTTTACCCTGAGCGAAGCCGAATGGGCTCGAAATGACCCAAACAAGCGCATTTATTATGTACAATTGGTATTAGTTGTTCTTAAGGTTTCTTTTGCAAGAGGACAGTTCGGCTGTGTTTTATCTGAGGTGTATCCGTTGCTGTAAAACCGTTTTGCTCTGCGATAGAAATGGTCGTCTCAAAATCCTTTTCTGAAATATGTCCTTTTGGTTCTGCCACCAATAATCTGCCGGTTGGTTTCATTACCTTATGTATCTCTGAGAAAAAACTTACAGCATCAGAAACTTCATGTACGACTGCACAGGCAAGGGCGAAATCGATCTTTTCTTTGATATCGTCCAGACCCAGAGAATCATCATAGCATACGATAGTTTTAATCCGGCCGGATAATCCTGCTTTCCGTGCACGTTTTTCGAGAGACCTGATCATCTTTTCCTGGACATCCACACATATCACCTTACCATTCGGGCCAACCATCTCCGCAAGGGGCAGACTGAAAAAGCCCATCGCGCAGCCGATATCCACAACCAACATTCCTTCACTTACATACGGCCTAAGCATCTTCCTGGGATTTTGGAACAGTTTTCTGACGGGACTGGCAAGCAGATAACCAACCCATACCGGACATATATGTTCAGCCATATTATCCTCCAGCACGCAATACGCATCACGCATCACGCAGTACGCTTTTAATTACCGCTATTTCATCGCAATGTTGCTGCTTTGAGCACCGGGCACAATCGCTCCAGACCTTCATCGGCAACGTCTCTTTTTTGATTATTTCGAATCCTGATTTCTCAAAAAACGCCGGCTCAAGCGTCAGCGCAAAGACCCTCGGTACGCCGAGCTTTACTGCTTCTTCGACCGCGGCGGCTACCAATTCCCTGCCGATACCTTTTCCCTTATATGCTTCATCGATTGCCAATGATTTGATTTCAGCTAAGTCCGCCCAGATGACTTCCAGCGCACAGCAGCCAACTATGTTGTTGTCGAGTTCGGCTACAATGAAGGTCTGCAGGTTCTCATAGATATCAGCTAAAGAGCGGAACAGCATTCTGTCTCGCTCGGCATAAGAACTTATCAGGGTGTTAATCGCCTTAACATCTGAAATTTTCGCGCTGCGTACGTTCATAGATAATAGCGTTTAGCGTATTAGGGACCGATTATATTCTGAGTTGCTTTTTGATTAGCCGAACCAGTGAGTCTTTTATTTCAGAATGTCTTGGAATGGGAGCCTGCCTGCCGTTTTTGGGATTTGCATAGATATCGTGCCTGCTGCCGTGTCTTTTCAAATAACAACCGCCTTTAACAAG
>DAOVMB010000015.1 GCA_030630905.1 Sedimentisphaerales bacterium | reverse complement strand
CGACCGAATTTTTATCGGCCTTATTTAGGAATTCGCGAATGTGGTTCGGATTAAACCGATGGTCGAAAAGAATTAAATTCGGATTGACCGTTTTAACGATATCCAAAGCATCGATCAGGTCGTCTGCCCCGAAAACTTCCCGGCTATACTGCTGAGCAAGCTGCTGAACTTCGGGGTCCCTGCTCACTGCAACAATTCTAAGTAAACTTGTCCCTTCCGAAACTATAAGCGGCACCTCTTACTCTGTCGTTTTAATCATGCGGGTATTCCATTACGATAAGTAGTCAACCCAAAGCCATAAATCGACAGACAGCCGGAAACAACTTTAATTATTTTATGGGACGGGCCAATAATGTCACTGGTTCTGCCGGACCAAAATACTCATTGAAATTATACCATGATGTTATAGGACATACCATACCTGATTCGGTGTAAAGCTGTCCTCAACAAGTACGAAACCGGCAAGTAAAACTTGCAGCAAGATAGTGACGTTTCTTATGGGACGTCACGCCGAGACTCGATGCAGTAAAACAAAACAAGAGAAAGCCCCAATATAACAACCAGGCTAAAACGGCAAAATTTTCTGGATATAGGAAGATATGTCCTCTGTAAAAATCGCAGGGAGAGCTGGCTTCAAAATTCGTACATTTTTTTAATCTCTCTAACATTCTTTTTGACAGGAAGTTGTGCATAACAGAACCGCCGGCAATTCTAATATGGCACAACGATTGCTCACTTATGCGTCATGGTGATTTCGTGCCGACTGGTTGTAACAGGATTCAGAAAGAAACTTGATAGGATTTTAGTCTTTAAGAAAAGGTGGTAAAAGTTATGGATTCATCGTCAGCCATCAACAGTGCAAGCAACATCCAAATGAATTATATGAAACTTCTGATAGCACAACTGCAAAATCAGAATCCGCTGGAGCCGCTGGATAATAACGAAATGGCTTCCCAGTTGGCGCAGTTCTCACAACTGCAGCAACTCGAATCAATGAATTCGAACTTTGCAAGCGTTCTTTCCACCACGGAACGCAACTACGCCAACTCGTTGATAGGCAAGGAGATTTCATTCGCATCAGAGGATGAAACCGGGGCCGGGGATATTACAAGCGGCATCGTCGAAGAAGTTATCAATAATGTTGACGGCGAGATAATTTTAGTCGCAGGTAATCATACCATCACCTTAGAGAATGTAATATCGGTCAAAAATTGATTTTAGATTTAAAATTTCAATATAAGGAGAAACAAAAATGAGTTTTGCATTGTCAGCAGGAGTTACTGGATTGGAAGCCCACCAAAAAATGCTTGATATAGCAGGTAACAACCTGGCCAATGTCAATACAACCGCCTTTAAGTCAAGCAGAATAACGTTCTCGGAATTGCTGAACAAGACGATTAAAAAAGCATCGCAACCAACATCCGGTGTCGGCGGCACCAATCCGCAACAGATAGGCAGCGGCGTAGGTATAGCTGGAATTTCTCCCAATATGTCGCAGGGTAATATCATAAACACAGGTAATCCTTTGGATCTGGCGGTGGAAGGAGAGGGTTATTTTGTCTTGAGCGACGGCGAGAAAAATACTTACACTCGCGGCGGTTCGTTCGCAGTCGATGCCAATTCAAACCTTGTTGACCCGGCCACGGGCTATATTGTTCAGCGTATTGGTTCAGTTGGTGAAGCTGATGGTTTTCAGATCACCGGCGTCAGCAGTGTTAATGTACCTTACGATGTAGCAATGGCAGCAAATGCTACATCTTCAGTAACGTTCGCTGGTAACCTGAGTTCAAATGCATCACTTGCCACAGCCGAGACAAATATCATTAAATCAGATATAACTTTTACCACCGGCAGCGGTACGGCAGCTACTTCAAGTACTGAAATCGATCAATTGGATCAGTTTAGCGGAGCGTTCGGCACGGTGGATACGGACGGAAAGTTGTTCGTTACAGGCATTCAACCAGATGGCACGGCAGTGACCGATGCCACCGGTCTGGATATTGATGCCAGTACAACCATCAGCGATGTACTGACTTATATAGATACTCAATTCGGCGCCGGTAATGTCACGGCAAGCATCTCAAACGACGGACGAATAGTAATAGAGGATGACAACTCCGGCTATAGTAAAACCGATGTAGCTCTCTCTTATACAGCCTCAAGCGACGGCACTGATTCTTTGACATTGCCGGGATATTTTGAGGTCTCTACGGTCGGCGGCGAGGAGATCAAGAATGCCAGTATTACCGTTTATGACTCCCAGGGCGCCGCACACACTCTCTCGGCTGCGTTCGTAAGGACAGATACTGCCAATACATGGGATATGATACTTACCTCAATAACAGGTAATATCGACGGGATAACTCTCGACAACAGGCGAATCGAAGGAATCGAATTTGCCGCAAGTGATGGTTCTTACACTGGCTTAAATACCACAACTGCTGACACTGCCCAATTTGTTATAACATTTGCACATGACACAGCGAATCCGCAAACAATAGCGATTGATTTGGGTACTGCAGGTCAGTTTAACGGCCTGACACAATTTGCCGGCAACTCCACCGCCGTAGCAAGAGAACAGGACGGTTATGAAGCAGGCAGGCTCTCATCCGTCTCGGTTAATAATGGAGGTGTACTCATCGGTGCTTTCTCAAATGGTATCAAGAAAAACATTGCTACTCTACAGATTGCGCTATTTCAGAATACATCAGGTTTGGAAAGTGTCGGAGGTAGTTATTACATTCCCTCGGCCAACTCCGGCGAAGCGGTGGCTACCCAGGCGATGACCGGCGGTGCAGGCACGATCCATGGCGGATCATTGGAGAAATCCAACGCTGATGTTGCAACCGAGTTTGTCAATATGATCCAGGCCCAAAACGGCTTCCAGGCCAACGCCAGGACCATCAGGGTTGCCAATGACATACTGCGGGAATTGACCGGCCTTATTAGATAGTAAGTTTGGAAAAGTGAGATGGTAACTGCATCTATAATAACCACAGGAGTAAACGCTGTTTTTTTAGCGCTGACGCCTATCGAGCGGTGGCATGCCGCCCGTCGGCTTGACAGCGTCTCGACAGACCAGAACCTGTTTATCTTGCTGAGTGTGGTTGCCATAATTATATTAACTGTGCTGCTCATCGCAGCCAGTTATAAGCACAAGGTTAAAGAACAAAATGTCACCAATAAAGTGTTTGCTAATTATACCCAAAGAATGGGTTTAAGCCGGCGCGAACGTCAAATCCTGCTGGATATAACGAACAGAACGAAACTAAAGCATATCGAATCAATTTTTACTATGCTCACCGCCTTTGACCGCGGAGCCGCCGAATTAACAAAAGATGTCCTTGCACGTCGTGGAGCTAAGGCAAGCAAAAAACTAAGTGCTCAGTTGTCCGTCCTTCGCGAAAAGCTCGGCTTCGACAAAAAACACCCAACACCGGCAAGCTCAGCAGCAAACTCGGATAAACCCAGCAGCAAACAAATTCCCACAGGCAAACAACTTCATATAACTCGCCGCAAAGCAGGCGACGAAGCAGATATCGAGTCCACTGTCATAGAAAATAATGATGTAGAACTTACCGTCAAACTAAAAGTGTCTTTGGAAAGCAAGCCCGGAGAACTCTGGTCCGTGCGTTATTATTTCGGCGCATCGGTCTGGGAGTTCGAGACTTCTTCGATAAGCTGCTACGGCAACATTTTGGTTCTTAATCACAGCGATAACATACGATTCATTAATCGCCGGCGTTTTTTGCGGGTTCCGGTCAACAAGCCGACCTTCATCGCACGATTCCCATTTGCAAGAATGCTTCAATCAAAGAGTGATAGCGGCGGAGGGACTCGGGGAAATTCCACTAATATCTCCGGAAACAGGTGGGAACCACCGGAATTTGTGCCCGCATCCGTTACTGAACTGGCCGGCCCCGGCCTGCGAATAGAAGCTCCGCTGGAAGTAAAGGTGGGCGACAGGGTGCTGGTGATACTTAAGTTAAGCGAAGAAGATGACCAGAAAACAGGTTCGAATAGAACCGGCAAGACCGCTCCGGAGAAAATCGTGGAAGATATTGGCGAGGTCCGGCACACGAAAAGTATAAAAAACGGTTTTTCAATAGCGGTTGAATTGACAGGGCTCAGCGATCCGAACATTAACGAGCTAATTCGCGCTACGAATGCGGCCTCTCTGAAAACCAGGGCCAAAACTAAAGCTGCTCAGGCCTTCAACGGCAGTAATGATAAAAAGTCAGAGGAACCAGAGCCGGCAGTAGCGCAGGGAGTCTGAAATGTCAGCGATTACAGATCAGGTTAGTACAAGCATTAATGCCTTAACACAGGAATTCGATATCATTGCGCACAACCTGGCTAATGTAAGCACGGTCGGATTCAAGCGGAGATGCAACGCATTTTCCAAATCCCTCGAGGCACAAGATGCAGAGACATATTCGCCCGGTACTATCGATTTGAACTCAATATTTGATTTTTCCCAGGGCAGCATCGTTGAGACCGGAAGGCCGTTGGATTTTGCCTTGCATGGAAAAGGCTTCTTCGTGATAGAGACTCCCGAAGGGCCGCTTTACACCCGCAACGGCACGTTCATCACAAATCAAAACAGCCAAATGGTGGATTCGCAGGGGCGAATTGTGGCAGGCCAGGCCGGCCCAATCACGATACCAGGCAATATTGGAACCTCGCAACTAAGCGTATCGAGTGATGGAACTATCAATGCCGGCGGGATAGCAATTGGAAAATTCAGGCTGGTCGATTTCAACGATAACGAAAACAAACTCGTACCAACCGGCGATAGCTGCTATCGGATGCCGGATGAAAATATACAACCGATCGAAGCCGAACATATAGTCGTTAAACAAGGATACCAGGAAGCTTCAAACGTCCAAATCATAGACGAACTCGTGGACATGATACTGGTATCCAGACTCTACGAAGCGAATATGAAAACCCTCACAGCGGCAAAGGAAACTTCCAGCAGTCTTATAAGTGTAGCTATGGGCTGAGAAGCCACTAAGATAAAAGGAGAATAATATTATGTTGAGAGCTTTTTCCACTGCAGCAACCGGTATGACGGCTCAACAAACAATGGTGGATACGATCGCGAACAACCTCGCTAACGTCAACACCACAGGATTCAAGCGAAGCCAGATTAATTTTCAGGATTTGCTTTATGTTACGATGGAAGAGCCCGGCACGGAAGTCGCTTCGGGCATTAATTCTCCCAGCGGCATAGAAATAGGCAGCGGAGTCCGTGCTGCATCAACGATAAAAGTATTCAGTGCCGGTGAGCTTCAGAGTACAGGCCGGCCTCTCGACATAGCCATTACAGGTGACGGCTTTCTTCAGGTGACTATGCCAAACGGGGATTTACGGTATACCCGCGACGGCTCGCTGCAGACAAATGCCAACGGTGAATTAGTTACCACTAACGGATATGCTATAGAGCCGGCTATCAGCGTTCCGACAGACGTCGTTTCAGTGAGTATCGAAAAAGACGGAGGAGTTAATATTACCGATTCTTCGGGAACTCAATCGGTCGTAGGCACGATTCAACTGGCCCGCTTTCCGAATCCATCCGGCCTTTCAAGCGAAGGCGGCAACCTGCTTTCAGAAACCAAGGCAAGCGGCACGCCCACGACCGGAACACCGGGAGAAAGCGGCTTCGGCTCAATCCAGTCCGGATTTCTGGAAAAGTCCAACGTGCAGATGGTGAACGAACTGGTCAACCTTATAACCGCACAGCGGGCATACGAGATAAACTCGCGTGCAATAAGGGCCGGCGACGACATGCTTCGAACGGCAAACGGCATCGTTAGATAGGAAACCATTATGAACGGAAGAAACAGCAACAAAACACAAGAGTATAAGAGCACAAGAATATTTGCAGCTTGTGTAGTTATGATTTCTGCACTTTTTTGCCCGGCATCGGCGAATAACAAAACCAGCGACTCACTGAAAGACTCTTACTTAAAGATTTACCTGCCGAGAGAAATCACGGTCAAAGACAGCAACTTAAGTCTGGGCCAGGTCAGCATCATCCGGGGCGGAGAATCTCTTGTAGCGAAGGCAGGCAAAATCGCATTAGGGCGAATTTCTGTGCCGGGCCAAAAGATTATCATCGACAGAACAATGGTTTTAAGCAGGTTGGCGTGCAACGGAATTCCCACATCGAAAGTAACATTCACCGGTTCGGAAAAGATAACGGTAAAGCAGCGGCATCATACTATCAGCAGTAGTGATTTTGTTACCCTGGCAAACTCTTTTTTAGAAAATAATCCTCCCGGCGATTCAGTTTGCAGATGGAATCCAGTACGTAAACCCAAGGATTTTATTATCTCCGCGATGAGCAGCGACATAAGATTTTCTCCTCGATTGGTCCAAACCGGCGTAAGAAACCAAGCGAGAATCGAGATTGCCGTGCTTTCCGGAAGCAACAAGATCGGGGTGCGTCAAGTAACTTTCGCACTGATATATGACCGTCAACAAGCAGTCACAAAGGTCTATATTCCGGCAGGTAGTGTCATTAGTCCTGAGAACATAAAGATAGAAAAGATTCAATCGAACAATCCTGAACCTTCTAATTGGAAGCCGCCTTACGGCCTAATTGCCAAACGCCGGCTGCCGGCAAACACCGTGCTTCGTCCAAATATGTTAGGATCTCTCAAATCTCCAATTATTGTAAAGCGAAATCAAAACGTTGTTATTCGTATCGAAAGGCCCGGATTTCTGATTACGGCCACCGGGAAATCTATCCAGGATGGCAGAGCCGGCGAATATATTAAAGTACGAAATATGGATTCACAACGAATCATCCTGGCAAGGATCAGCGAAGACGGCAGCGTGGAACCGGTGTTATAGAGAATACATTCTGCGATAAGTCAAAAAAGAAAAACCGACAGAAGGAGAAACAATGAACAATAAAATATTATTATTGCTTGCCTTAACGGCCTCGGTATTACTCTCAACCGCCTGCTCACAAGCAGGCTCCATCTGGGCCAAGAGAGACAAGAATATGAAAGCCATATATGCCGACGATGTAGCTCGCCAGATAGGTGATGTCCTGACTATCACAATCGCCGAAAACAGCAAAGTCGATAACAAGGCAAAAAGAGATATGAAAAAGGAAACCGACCGTTCGACTATTTTCAATGGAGACCTTGGCAACTTCGCGGACCTCGGCGAATTTGGCATGACCGCCCAATCGGGCAATGAGTTGAAAAGCAAGGCTGATTATAAAGATGAACGAAAGTTTGTCGATAACATTACCGTAGTCGTAGTGGATATCCTGCCGAATCGCAACCTTGTAGTTTTAGGGACTCGTAATCGCGACATTTCAGGTGACACACAAACCATTGAGGTAAGCGGCATAGTCAGACCAAGTGATGTTTCGTTCGATAACAAGGTTAAAAGCGAGCAGGTTGCGGACTTTCGTATTGTATCCAAAAACGGTGGAGTTTCAGCACCGTACACTAAACCGGGCTGGCTCGGCAGTATATTCGATATTGTTTGGCCGTTCTGATTGCATGATATAGACAGATTTAATTTTCTCAGAGCGATAACTTATGAAATCAATAATAAACATACGAGCCAAAACGCAAAAGAGCATAATAACACTAATGATTTGTTCGATTCTGGTTTGTGTATCTATGTCCGGCGTCGGGCATTGCGAGCGAATAAAGGATATCGTCGATATTCAGGGTCTTCGCAGCAATCCGCTCACAGGCGTTGGCCTGATAATTGGCCTGGCCGGCACTGGCGATACAACAATGCTTTCGCGACAAATGCTGACGAATTTATTGAGGGATTCAGGCCTTGTTTTAAATCCCACCGACTTGACCGGCGGCAATATTGCCGTGGTTTGGGTAACGGCGGAACTGGGTCCCTTTGCTCGTGAAGGTTCACAAATCGATGTCGATGCCTCTGCGATAGGAGACGCCAAAAGTCTTCAGGGTGGAAAGCTTTTGCCGACACCCCTAAAAGGCCTTGATGGTCAGGTTTACGCCGTGGCCGAGGGGGGGATTTCTATCGGTGGCTGGACGGCGGCAGGCGATAAAGCCTCGATTACCAAGAACCACCAGACGGTCGGACGAATTCCTGGTGGCGGCACTGTTGAAAAAGAAGAAATTGCTACATTTGTCGAACACATCGCCGGCAAGAGAATCATTACGCTAAATCTCAGAAACGTCGATTTTTCAACTGCGAGGCACATCAGTCAGGCCATCAACCAGGATCATCCACAGAGTGCCGTAGTCGTTGACGCCGGCACTATTCAAGTTAAAGTGCCCGACGAAGTCCGTCAGCAGGACATAGCCGGCTTTATTGATGACATTACAAAACCGCAAGTCAAAGTCGATGTACCCGCGGTAGTTGTTATCAATGAGCGCACAGGCACCATTGTCGTCGGTGAAAACGTCGGCATATCTGCCGTGGCAATTTCCCAGGGCAGTCTCGTTGTCAAGATCAAAGAATCCGAAATCGTTTCTCAACCGACCGCTCCTTTCTCCGATTCGGGTACAACGGAAATAGTTAAGGATACGAAAATAGGAGTCGAAGAACAGGAGGCGTATCTGATTCCCATATCCCGGTCAGTTACCGTCTCCGAGCTGGCTAAAAGTATTAATGCCATAGGGGCAACGCCGACGGACTTGATAGCGATATTCAATGCCCTGAAAGAGGCCGGTGCCCTCCAAGCCAAGCTGGTGATAATGTAGGAGTAGTTTCATGGATAGCGCCAAACTGATATTAACCGAACCTGTCTCGCCGCCGATGCCGCTGGAGCATCTCCAAAAGTCGGGACTTAAAAACGTCTCAGAAGAGAAAAGAAAGCAAATAGCCAAAGATTTCGAGTCTGTCCTGATCAATAAGATGCTGGATGAAATGAAGAATACTATCGGGGACTGGGGCTTTGAAAAAGATGGACCTTCCAATCAGGTACAGGGAATATTCTGGATGTTTCTTTCGCGCGATATTGCAAACAATGGCGGCCTCGGATTGTGGAAGGATATACACCAATTTCTAACCAATGCTGATAAGGCAAACACGGCAGGAAAGTCATTGGATGGGCAAACATGAAAGCAACAATAGTTGGAATAGAAGATAAAGTCGATGAGCTGCTGGTTTGCTTGGACAAAGACGCGCAATATATGCAAGAGAGTCTTCTGCATTTAGATGAAATTCGCAAGTTGGTTATCAAACGTGACGAAGCCGCTTTGGGCAAACTGCTTGAGAGCATTCAGGCCGGGGCCGGCGGTTACAGGAATCACGAATTAAGCCGCAAATCAATACGAAAAGAATTGGCCGATAGTCTTGGCTGCGACCTCGAGCAAATGACTTTATCAGCACTCCAGGCAAGTCTTCCGGAAGCAAAAAAAGACCAGGTAACTCAGATGAAAGCAAAGCTAAGATCACTGAGTGCGGAACTCAAGAAAGAGTATTTGAGTACCGCTTTGCTCTTATCTGAATGCGCCAGATTCAATAACCTGCTTTTGAAAGGTATTTTCGACCTCGGCAAGACACAGTCGGTTCACTACAACTCCAATGGTGAAACCAGACGGCAAACTGATATGGCCTTTGTAAATTTACAGATTTAAACGACATCATCTCGCATCCGTTGAGCTTAAGCTAAACAAGTGCGAGGACGGAAGCCTAAAAATCGTAGTCTAAACGGATATAAGAAATGGATAGTTTTGGCATAGGAATCAGCGGCCTTAATGCGGCACAAAGGGCCTTTGACATAATCGGCAATAATATTGCTAATGCAGCTACTGAAGGCTATCACCGTCAGAGACTGAATCTGACTCCGGCTTATACGTCGCAAATCGGCTCTGTTATTTTAGGGGGAGGTGTCGATATTGCCGGAATTACCAGGATGATTGATGGCTTTCTGCAAAAAGAGATTTTCCGGCAGCAGTCCTCGTTAGAGCAGGTCTCGCAGGAACTTGCTATGCTGCGTACGGTTGAAAACTTATTTGGCGAGCTTTCGGACGGAGGTGGTTTGAGTACGGCTTTGGATGGTTTTTTCAATGCCCTGCAGGACCTTAGTGCCCATCCGGCGGAAACCATCTGGCAAAACCAGGCTATAACCTCAGCTCAGACCATGGCTGCCAAATTCAAAACCCTCGGACAATTTCTAACATCATTGGAAAGCCAGATTTCGCTGGAAGCAGAGAACGTAACTAACCAGGTTAATGTCCTGATTGGCAAAATAGCCGAACTCAACCACTATATAAACAAGCAGGAAATAAGCAGTGGCCAAGCCTACAATCTGAAGGACCAAAGAGACCAGTGCATAGTCGAGCTATCCAAACTAATTAACGTAGAGACTGAGTCCAGAGAATATGGTGTAGTGGACGTCAGCACCAATGGAATCCCCTTAGTGGTACGCACCTCCGTTTTTGAACTGGAGGTGGGTATAAAAGAAAATCTCGATCTTGGTATTACCGTTGCCGGCGAGTCGAATTACAACTTAGATATTCAAGGCGGACGGCTCGGAGCATTATTATCGTTAAAAAACGATCTGATCGCCGGCATTCATAACGACCTGAACAACCTGGCAAATGCAATAATACAACAGATAAATCAATACCATGTCCAGGGAGTGTGTTCGGAAGGCTCATTTACCGAACTGACCGGCTTCTCGATGATAAGTGATAACCTGGCTGATTTTGAGCCGCCCGTATCCGATGGCAGCATATATATTAGGGTTACCAATACGAGCACCGGCGCAGTAACACGAACCGAGGTCCCGATCGACGCATCAACAGACTCGTTAACCAGCATAGCCGCTGCTATTACAGCCATCACAGGGCTGACCGCTTCGGTCTATGGTTTCAGACTTCACATACAAGCAGACACAGGCTACGAGTTTGATTTCCTGCCCAGCGTTCTCCCCACACCTACAAACAGCGACTTCACCGGCGCAACATCGCCGCCGGCCATATCGGTATCGGGCATTTATACCGGTACGAAAAATCAGACTTTTACTTTTACGGTATCAGGCTCCGACTCGGTCGGAAACGGCTCATTGCAAATTACCGTAACCGATGGTGACGGAAATACGGTTACTACACTGAACGTTGGCTCGGATTACGCGGCAGATGACAGGCTTGACATCGGCAATGGAATCAAAATAGCCCTTGGCACCGGCGACCTGGCTAACGGCAATACTTTTGAAGTCGATGCTTTTGTCGATACGGATACATCAGGAGTGCTTGCTGCGGCTGGAATCAATGCCTTTTTTTCCGGCAGCAACGCTTCAAATATAGCGGTTTGTTCGGATATTTCCGCCGCGCCGGGCCGTATTGCCACAGCTCTTGGGGAGGATATGACAGACAACAACAACGCATTACGGATGGCAGCTTTAAGAAACCAGGCCGTAAGCGATTTGGACTCCTTGACGCCCGGTGAGTACTATCGCCGGTTGATCACGGATATCGGCCAGCAGGTCTCAGTCAAACAGATGCACCAGAAAAATGTCGAAGCCATGGTCCAAAACCTTGCCAATCAGCAGAACGAAATCAGCGGCGTCAACATTAACGATGAAGCCGCGCGCATGTTGATCTTCGAGCAAATGTTCAAAGCAATGGCCAAATACCTGAGCACACTTCAATCGTCGCTATCAACTATTATGGAAATATTATAAGAAATGAGCGGAGCACTTAACAACATTTATAATAACGTAAGTTATGCTTTGTACCTGCATTCTGTAGAAATGGCCCGGCTGCAGGAACAAACAATTACCGGCTCGCGGATAAATCGGCCTTCTGATGATCCTTCCTGCTCATATCGTGTCGTAACTCTCAACTCTCAGGAAAGGTCTCTGGGAAATTATATAAACAACCTCTCGGAAACCGTCGGCACATTGGAGCTTTCCTCTACTGTTATTCAGGGCATACAATCAGCTCTCACAGAGACTAAAGTACTTCTGACTCAAGTAATCGGTGGTATTTACAACGAAGAAACCAGAGAACGAGCCGCAGAAAGAATCAATGATACATTAGAGCAGGTAGTCTCATTGGCTAACACCAAACACATAGGTCAATACCTTTTCGGGGGAAACAATACGACATCGGCACCATATCTCGCCGAACGCACTAACGGGGAAATCACCGGTGTAACTTACCAGGGCAGTCTTGAGAATCGAGATATAGAAGTAGCTTCCGGCATAAAATCATCGGCTTTTCACGTTGGTTATGATACCTTCCACTCAGATGACCGCAGTGATCCTGTTTTTCTGGGCGATACAGGCGCCAAGACCGGCACGGGAACCTCAAATCTCCGGGGTGACACATGGCTGACGGTAACCGGTTCCGCCGGTAATTACACCCTCTCTATCGATGATGGCCTGAGCACCTTCAATACCGATGGCACGGATACCAATCTGGCAATAACCGACTCGATGACCGGAAAAATTTTGTATGTTGATACAACTGAAATCAACAGCACCGGAGTCGATCTGGTAAGCGTACCGGGAACTTATGACATATTCAATACCCTCGTGAGTATCCGCGACATGTTGAAAAATGAAAGAGAGCTTTCCGGCGCTCAATTGCGAGAGCTGCAGGATAACTCTCTGGTCGCACTGGAAGAGATAAACGAACTTCTGGTGCAAGCCGAAGTCTCTGTCGGCTCAAAAATAGGTTTTCTGGACAATCTCAAAGAAAGCCTAAAGGAGCTGAAGTATAACGCCGAGGATGAAGCGACTCTTCTACAGGAAGCCGACATCGCTCAAATAGCCATAGACCTTTCCAGGCTTGAAGTTCTATATCAAATGTCGCTGTCAATAGCCGGAAGACTTATGTCCGTATCGCTGCTGGATTTCCTCAGATAGCCGACAGGGACGAGATTCAAAAGCAGAAAGGAATATTCTTGAACAACATATATGTTTGATATTTATACAGATTTCATGGGGGATACCGCCAAATTGCAAATATGCACCAATACCATCTAACGGCACGGAATTTGCACGTAAGACTATCAAGGCTTCAGCTTTTTTCGTAAGCAAAATCCGCCTCGCGGGACTTAATAGGAGTAAAACAGATGACACTGGGACCAGATTCGAACCCGCTTGGCGGGCAAGCACAAAACAACACATTCGAAAACATGAACCACTACGAGAAGGGTTTGCAATTAGCTGAAGCCGGTAGATACCAGGATGCCCTTGTCTGTATGCAGGAGCATCTTCGCACGGCATCCGACGATGCACAAGCCCTGAACGATACCGGAGCAATTCTCCATTGCCTGGGTCGTTCTAATGAAGCGATCGATCATTTTGTCAAGGCCCGGAGACTGCTGAATGACTCGGCCGAGATAGTATGGAATCTGGCCGAAGCATATCTCGCAACCGGCAGAGCAAACGAAGCCATGCAGCTTTTCGATAAAATGCAGCAGTTGGGCGTGCTGAATGCGGACGCCCTGAACAGAACCGCCGACGTATTCCTGAATCAGAACAATAAAGCAGATGCCATCGAGATGCTGCTTCGCTCACTGCGCATCTGCCCCAATCAGGAAATCCTCAAGCCAATGATTCAGGTGATTCTCTCTAAAAGACCAAAGGTGGCCTTCTTCTGCGGCGACGACGGCATGACATCCCTCGATGAAATCTTTGAGTTTACTAAGCAGCGTTTCGAAGTACGCCTTTTTGAAGGCCGGACAAAAGAAGAACTATACGAACTCATGAAATGGAGCGATATTTCATGGTTCGAGTGGTGCTCAAATTTGACGGTTATAGCCTCAAAACAACCCAAAGTGTGCAAAAATATTATCAGGCTGCACCCCTATGAAGCTTATGAGCAATGGCCCCAGCTTGTGAATTGGACCAATATCGATGACCTTGTCATTGTCGGCAACAGCTTCGTCAAGGATACCCTGCTCAGCAGGGTCCCATACATCGAAAGCCAAACATCCATCGCTACTATATCGAACGGCGTAAACCTCGATAAATTTGCTTATACCGACCGCACACGCGGCAAAAATATAGCCTTTCTGTCTAACCTGATAATGATCGAAAATCCTGCTTTTGTCCTGCAATGTATGCAGAAGCTGCACTACATAGATCCCGAGTACCGTCTATTTTTTGGCGGGCAGTTTCAGGATGAGATCCTTGAACAATATCTAAGGCATATAGCTGCCGTACTTGGTCTTCGCGATGTTGTGTTCTTCGACGGCCGGCAGGAAGATGTCAGCTCATGGCTTGAGGATAAACATTACATCGTTTCGACAAGTCTAATTGAAAGCCGGGGCATGGGATTGCTGGAAGCGATGGCCTGCGGCTTAAAGCCGGTGATTCATAATTTCCCGGGCGCAGACCAAATCTATCCGTCCGAGTTTTTATTTAATATCGCCGAGGAATTCTGCGAGCATATTCTCTCCGAACAATACGAATCACAAAAGTATCACAGGTTCGTCGAAGAAAATTATGCACTGAAAAACCAGTTGCCCAAAATCAACGATATTTTCACTCAACACGAAGCCGATATAGATGCACGGCAATCGGGAATTCCGCTTTATGATAACCCGCAAAACCTGGATCCTCAAATAGTGGAATTACCAGCGGAGTCTCACCCTCCGGCATTCGAGAACAATCTGATCGTATAAATCTTAACTGCTTAGAAAATTTTAGATACTTTTGGAATGACAGAAAACAACTCAAAAACAGCAGAACAAATACTTGAAAATCCTATCCGGCACTTATCAGGTAGTTGCTTGTTTTCCCCGGCATATATCTCGGGGCACGAACAAGCACGGGATGGGAATCCTTGAAGGAAAAGAATTGCTATGGATATAACACAAAACAATGTTGATCAGCAGCACGATTCGACTCAGCATTATGAAGCTTTGCAGGAAATGGGAGATTGTTACGCTTCTGTCGGCAACTACAAACTGGCACAAAAATACTACGATAAGGCCGCCGTCCTGTCACCTGATGCACCGGATCCTTATGTCGGACTTGGAGTAGTCGCCCTGCAGAATAATCAGCTTGATGACGCCGAAATAGCCTTCAAGGTCGCCTGCAGGCTGGATGCCAAT
>DAOVMB010000466.1 GCA_030630905.1 Sedimentisphaerales bacterium | reverse complement strand
GGTCTGGCCGGCCAAAACCTGGATTCTCTTGTCACTCACGGCACTTTCAAGAGCAAGCTGAGCGGCAGATAAATCAAGGACGGAATTCCTGGCCTGAGCCAATAAGAGCATGACTTCGGCCGCACGGGCAGCATAGTTTTCGGCTATCTCTTCGCTCCAACCGTTCGCACCTCCCGCACCGGTCTGTGAATCCTGCCCCAACGCTTTGGCGAGGTTCGCAACGACCAGCTTGTTCTCGGCAAATTCTTCCTTGGGACCGGCTGCACCTATGGCTATCGCGGCACTGTACCTAACCATCCGATCATTGAATGACAGGGCTTGAAGCAGCGGCTGACTCGGGCCGATTTGATAGAGCAATGATTTCTCACCTGCGGTCGTAGCCAACGCCTCGATAACACCAAGTGCGACGTGAGCATTATTGTCTTTGACGGCACGAGCAAGCGCCTGATGGAGATATTCAACGCCCGCGGTCGTAGCGTAAACAAGAGCATCGGCGTGACGTTCGCCGAAATAGGCGGGCATCTTTTCAACGCCGGCGGATTCTGCCTTGAAAAAGGCGGCCAGCCAAAGGCCAATAGCTGAACCGAATCCGGCATCAGCCTTAAGCGCCCATTCACAAGTCCGCATTGCCATAAGCTCGTTAAAATAACTTTTATCAACCTCTTCCCGAACCAGCTTGCCAGCATCGGAATCCCAGAACCAGACATTGGCAAAACTGGCGTCCTGAGCCGGCGCCAACGACTGGGCATGATAATAATATTTTTCGGCAAGCTCGTAGAACAACTGGGCAGCCGGAACTTGCAGCATATCCGGATTGATTTGCCTGATACTGTCCTGAGCCATCGCACGAAGTTGGGACGAATCGTCATTCTCGATAATGTACTTCAGATGGGCCTGTGATTGCGGATAGCCGATCTTGCCCAGAGCTATTATAATCTGGGCTTTGAGCGTTACATTTTCAGTCTGCAAAGCAGCGACGAGCGGCCTTATCCCATCTCTACCGATATGCGGGAGTGCCCGAACGATATAAGGCAGCTCATTTTCACGGGAACTATCGGCAATAGCATCCAGCATAAACGGGATTGCGTATTCGCCGGCGTTACGGAGTCGCTTAACTGCCGTAAGCCAGCCGCGGTCGGTACCACTTAATCTTCTTACTTCCTCCGCGATAATTCGAGGTTCGGTCCGCTCTATGAATCTGCCCTGCTCGATGATGGCAAGAATTTTTCCGCTCAAATCAACTAATTCGGCATCGGGCGCGACATCGTTGACTCTAACCAATATCTGGTAACCCTGTTGATTGGCCCTGCTTAGTTCAAGCAACTTCACAGGATCGGGATTGCTCGCCAGGACTGCCTGTGCATGCCCCTTGGCCATATCGAATCGGCCTATTTTCGTATAATGTAGAAAGTCATTCCAGTTCTCCTCCAGAGTTTGGGCAGAACAGGTGCTAATTCCAAGATATGCTATTGCCAAAATTGCTATGGCTGTTTTTGCTTTTAACATCAAAATATCTCCAAAAAACTGCGTTCGTTTCACCAAAAAAAACCTTCGGCTGCCACATAGATAAGAATTATCTCAGGCGGCCCTTACCTCCAAATCGCCCTTTTAGGGCGTTTTTTGAATACTAAATGCGGACAAAACCAATAATTCAATATTATTATTCGTCCTTTGAACTATATAGTATAAGTAAATACCTGCTCTGTCAACAAAAAACCGCTTCGAGAATCACAATAGGCATCGTTTGGGCATTTTTAGAATTGCATTGAGAGCCGCTTTTTACTACAATATCGGACATACTGCCGATTTCTCTCATAGCAAAGCAACGGCGAAGAAGAACAATAACATGAGGCGTTTCTGTCTCAACCGGCATGGCGCAGCGATGAACGGCATCTTTCTGGATTTTTCTGTCAGAAGATTGGGACTCAAAGAGCTGTGGACTTTGAAATGGCACCGCAACTACAATACGACCAACCTGTGGACGAAAGCTGGCGGCGCCCATCCCAGCGACTGGCCGGAATGGATGAGGAATTTTAAGGATTACTGAGATAAAGGAATCATGGATATAGGCAAACAAACCAGAAGGGATTTTCTTAAAGTGCTGGGCCTTACCGCCGGCTCTCTAATAATGCCGCAGGCGGTGTTCGGCAGGCGGCAGGCCGCTCGCAAACCCAACATCGTGCTGATCTTCACTGACGACCAGGGCTCGATAGACATCAACTGCTACGGCGCCAAAGACTTGTACACGGCGAATCTCGACCGGCTGGCTGCCGAAGGAACACGATTCACTCAGTTCTACGTCGGCGCTCCGGTCTGCTCTCCATCTCGCGCTGCACTAATGACAGGTCTCTACCCACGCCGGGCCGGGCTTCTTGGTAATGCCTCTTCGCATAAAGGTCACGCCGGCATGCCTTCAGAGCAGGTTACCATCGCCGAGATGATGAAATCTGCAGGTTACGCTACAGGTCACGTCGGCAAATGGCACCTGGGATACACGCCCGAGACCATGCCGAACGGACAGGGCTACGATTATTCATTCGGGCACATGGGCGGGTGCATCGACAACTACTCGCACTTTTTCTACTGGCAAGGCCCCAACCGGCACGACCTGTGGCGCAACGGCACAGAAGTCTGGCAAGACGGCGAGTTCTTTGGCGATCTCATGGTCAACGAATGCAAGAAATTCATTGATAGACACAAGGACGAACCGTTTTTTCTATACTGGGCAATAAATATGCCGCACTACCCCTTGCAGGGCAAAGAAAAATGGCGGAAAAAATATGAGCACCTCGATGCGCCGCGAAAAATGTACGCCGCATTTGTTTCCACGATGGATGAGATGGTAGGCGAAGTCGTCAGACACTTGGACAAATCCGGCCTGCGTGAAAATACCCTGATTATCTGGCTCAGCGACCACGGCCATTCCGTCGAGCAGCGGACCTTCGGGGGCGGCGTCAGTTCCGGCGACTTCCGCGGCCACAAGTTCACCCTCTGG
>DAOVMB010000005.1 GCA_030630905.1 Sedimentisphaerales bacterium | reverse complement strand
ATTCGGATTTAGATTCGGAGTGATACACCATCAATTCGGCAAACTCGTACTGCGAGTGAGTGACAAGTAATGATAGAAATAAAGGTGTCAAGATGAACGGTACAGGCGATCGATTCCAGCGGGAAACGAAGTACGAACAGGGAAAAATGCCGGGCCATAAGCTCGACTGGTCGGCAAAACCGGATTTGTATAAGGAGTATCCGCAGGCCGGGAAGATCGAGCTGCCGGCCTTCGAGCCGGCCCGGGCGATGAGCCTGGATAAGACGCTCAGGCAGCGAAAGAGCATCCGCGACTTCCAGGCCAGGCCGATCAGCAAGGGTCAGCTCGCGTATCTGCTATGGGCATCGACCGGCATCCAGCATGTCGAGGAAGGCTATGAATTCCGCACGGCGCCATCGGCAGGCGCTCTGTATCCGATAGAGACCTACGTGGTTGTCAATAACGTCAAATCCCTGGAGTCGGGTGCCTATCACTACTCCATCCGGAACCATCTGCTCGAACAATTAATGCAGCGAGATCTGCGGCAACAAATCGCTACAGCGGCCCTCGGCCAGGGGATGTGCGCCACAGCAGCAGCGGTCTTTATCTGGTCGGCGGTATTTGAACGCTGCAAATGGAAATATGGCCAGCGGGCGTACCGGTATATCTATCTCGACGCAGGCCATATCGCTGAGAACCTCGCCTTAGCAACCGTCAGCCTGAATCTCGGCACATGCGAGATCGGCGCGCTCTACGACGACCATGTAAACGCAATCATCGGCATCGACGGCACCGAAGAAAGCGCCATCTGCATGGCCGCCGTCGGCATCCCTCAGTGACAGGGAGGGTGATGGATGGAATTAGCACAAGCAATAGAAATTTCTCATTTTCAAGCAATTTCCTATATAGGAAATAAGGCTTTTTCAGGAAAATACTTCTTTTTATGACGTAAAATTGACCTGACTGCATGTTTCCATTAAATTAGGCCATGTCCAAGCCGGGCTGTTAAAGGGCCGGGGCTGGGTATGAGGAATGATTGATGCGTGATATGGATGAGCTTTTCGCCGCTTTGGAGCGCTCAAAGTTTCGCAGCCGATTTCGGCTTACCGGCAAAGAAGCGAAATATCTAAGGGATAAGGATTTGGCTACGATCCTCCAGCATGCTCGTGATTTCATTAGCAAACGGCTGGCGGACGCCGAACCGGCTAATGACGGCCGGCAGACGCCGATGAGGAACCATCCGGTATTTGTCGCTCAGCACGCAACCGGGACCTGCTGCCGGGACTGCCTGGCAAAATGGCACCACATCCCGAAGGGCAGGCCGCTCACGCAAGAGCAGATCGACTATATCGTCGAGGTTCTGAGACGCTGGCTGGCCGGGCAGAACATTAAATAGACTTCCTGCCGGGAACAATTTTGCTGAATATTGTCCGAAAAAAACCTTTGCATTCGGACGCCGGGCACCTATACTGGATTTTCGTAAGATTAGGAAAATGTAGCTTGAAGGAGTTCAGCGAAAGACTGAGATCATGGATATGATGCCGGGAAGGAGTCCTAAAGTAGTTGTCGTTGGCGGCACGTATGTGGATATGGCGATACGTTGCAGCCAGATGCCAACACCAGGGCAGAGCGTAACCGGTTCTGCTCTTTCATACACAACCACCGGTCCGGGGCCTAATCAAGCTGTAGAAGCTGCGTTGTGCGGCTGCGAGGTGCACCTGATAAGCAAAGTCGGCGGCGATCCCTTCGCTCAAATGGCCAAGAACAGTCTGGCAGAGTATAAAGTTAATACGGATTTTGTCTACACCGCCGAAGCCAAAAACACAGGGCTGATCGTCACGATAGTAAACGCCGAAGGCGAAAACGCCTCCTGTTATTACCCCGGCGCCAATAGCGCATTACAAGCCCTGGACATTACCGAAGCTGAACAGATAATCTCCGAGGCCGACATCTGTTTGATTCACGGCCAGTTACCTCAGGAAGCAATCGTTAGTACCCTTCGCTGCGCCGAATTGTACGGCGTCAAAGTCATCCTCAATCCCGCCAGACCGCTGGAGCGGCAGGGCCGGACAACCAGCAATCTACCCATCGAATATTTCAAAGCGAATATTCTGATTCCCAACCTCTACGAAGCCGCCGATATCACCGAGCAGTCAGCGGCAAACATTCGGACCGCAAAGCTGATCGGCTCGGACCTGGTGGCCCGCGGCGTGGACTCAGCAGTCATTACAATGGGCAGAAGAGGCTGTATGGTCGTGGACAGAAACAGCGCCGATCATATTGACGCATTCGAAATCGAACTGGTCGACCACACCGGCCGGGGAGATGCCTTTGCAGGAGCATTAGCCGCTTATTGTGCCGTTAAAAATGATGTTCGAGCGGCAGTCAAGTTCGCCTCGGCAGCCGGAGCACTGGCCTGCACGAAATTCGGTTCGATTGAAGCACTGCCAACGAAGGCCGATATTATCGAGTTGCTGCAGAAAGAAGACCTCGGTTAAAAATAAAGCACGAATCTGTACTTACTCTCAATCCTTTGGTTTGATAAGCAGATACTGTGGGCTTTGTTCGGCTCGCAGATTCAGGTGCTTGGTTTTCCAGTTGATGATGACTTTACCGCCATAGATACCGATAAGCGTGACCTCAGTCGGATCGATCGGCAGAGTGACATTGTGCCTCGGGCCCAGTGTCCAGAAAGCAACCGCCTCGCGGTTGCCGTTGGTCAGCTTGAAGGCAAAGTCTTTTTCATTGCCGAGATCGATTTTCTCACTGATCGAATAGCCAGCAAGAGTGGACGACAGAACCTTAACAGCAAGATACGCCGCCTTTGGATTCATGTCATGTTTGACAGTTCCGAATTGATGCTCCCGCTCGTTGATATCCGTGCCGTCGTTTTTCCAGTCATACCAGATGCTGACCGGGATGTTCTGATAGGAATTTATCAGGAACATTCGCACCAGGTAATCGGCCTGCTGCTGCTCGGTCAGGCGGGATTTGTCCCAGTTGAGATTCGAATATCCCCACTCGCCTGAGATAACAGGGATCTGTTTTGACGCAGGGGCGTAACGCGCGATAAGTCCGCGGAGCTTGGCATAGTCCTGGATTACGGTCTCCGGAGATTGTGACCGGTACGGATGGACGCTAAGGACATCGATCCATCTCAAAAGCCCATTCTTGAAACAGCCTTCAAGCCATTCAAGAGGTATCCCTGAAGTAGCGCCGGCAACAACCTGGCCGCTCGGATCGGCATTTCTGATTCGCGGAGCAACCGCCTCGACAAGCTTGCAGTAATCATCCACGCTCGGCTGCGGGGTCCAGAACTGCTTAATGTTCGCTTCATTCCATACTTCCCACAGGATGCCTTTGCCGGTGTATCTTTTAGCGGCGGCTTCGGCAAACTCTGCAAATGCTTTGCGGCCGGCCTCAGTGCGGATGGACCTGTCCGACTCGTACAATTCGTTGCTGTAATCGAGAATGTACAGCACACGGATGCCGAGTTCTTCGCATCCAAGAGTTAACGAGTCATAGCCCGATTTCTTGAAATCATAGACGCCTTTGGTCTGCTCGACGCGCGACCAGACAAGGTCCATTCTAATAAGCTTGAACCCCGCATCGGCTATCATTTTAAGATCACGCGGAAGTCCTGTAAAGTGGATGTTGACGCCGAAGCCGTCGGGAATAGCCGGCCCCGGCAGCGACTTGGCACCCATAGCCACCGGCGAAACCGCTCCGATGACTATAAATAGAACAACAGTGAACGCAAAGAAGACCGCAGACCGAAGATGCAAAACTGAGAGCGAAGGACTGTCTTCTGTCTTCGGTATTCTGTATTCTGTTTTTGGATTCATCTTCTACCTTTCAATTATGATTACCCCGCCCGATGCCCACAGAGGCGAGTGATATAGCAGGACCGGCCTGCAAACCGTCTTTTTTGCATAAGCAGAATCCTGAACCGGAAATAATATACAACAGAAGTAGATATTTGTCAAACACCAAGTCGGCCGTTCAGAAAAAGGATGGGATTGCCCGGCAGCCACCTTGCAGACCGGTGCTGAAAGAGCACGATTGCGCGTTAAAATAGGCAAAAATACGGCGGATTTTCGACCAAAAGCGATGGTAGTTGAAAACTAAAATCGGAAATTTGAAAAATTTTTTATCCCCTACTAAACAAAGACTTACGGCAAAAACGCCGTCTACAATTTTGTAGATTTTCGCATCAAACGCGCAGGTAGCTCCAATTATGGGGGGCGATATTAATCGCCTGGCGAAGCCGACGGCAAGCCGAAGCACCCCGCGGCCGGCTCGGTGTGAAAATTGAATACGGGAGAGTAAAGCATGGGATTTGAACTTGATATATTTGAAGATAAGCTACTTCAAGGCGACTACCTTGAGTGGCTCATCGATACACAGTCGGTCGATATCCAGACGCACTTCGGGCGACTGTGGGATTACTATGCCAATCCGAAGGTCGAGACGACCGGTTCCGGTGCGACCGACAGGAAGGTCAACGAATCCGGCCGGTGCTATGTGCAGGCGCAGGAATACGGTCTGCCGGCAAGAATCACCGGCCTAATGCACACCAGCCAAGCGGGAATCTTCGGAGCAAGGCCCGTCAACCAGGTGCAGCGAAAAGAAGTAGTCATCGAGAACGACATCGCATGGCGAGTCAACGCGGCGGTCGATTTCCTGTTCGGCAAGCCCATTACGTTCGTTTCCAAATCGCCGGATGAGCCATAAAGTGCAGAAATTGAAAGCATCTTAAAGGCATTGTTCGCGGCCAACGGCGATATCGGATTTTTCCAGGACATGGCAGTGCTCGGAAGTGTCTACGGCTTTGTCGATTGTTTCGTCAGGCCTGGCGATAAAATCATCGAACGCATCACTTCCTCCTCCTCACAAACCCTCTCTGCGGACCGACGCTATGCGGGGTCCCTCGATGATGTGCTGCAGTTCGCGCAGACAATTGACCTTGAACTGATCGAGGCACCGAGAGCACTGCCTGTCCTGGAAGAAAACGATTACAAAAAGATCCGGTATTACATCCAGCATTTCGGGCAGAAGAAAAACGCCCTGAGCAGAAAGAACTCGTTTCTTGCAAAGCTCCTCTCGGGCGGCACACAGGCCGGCGACAATCGCCGGGTGGTAGCCGTCACTGAGATCACCTCGGCGAATGCATGGCAGCGATATGAAGACAAGCAGCTCGTCGCCGAGGGTAGGCTGCCGTGGGGTTTTCTGCCGGTCGTGCATCTCCAGAACATCGCTCAGCCGTACTACTACGAGGGACTAAGTGACGTCGAAACATTGATCCCGCTACAGGATGAGCTGAATACCCGGCTGAGCGACCGGGCCAGCAGGATCACGTTCCAGTCGTTCAAGATGTACCTTGGTAAAGGAATAGAGGGCTTCGAGGACAAGCCTGTGGCGCCCGGCAGGATGTGGTACACCGATAACCCGGAAGCGTCAATCGAGGAGTTCGGCGGTGATACCGCCACACCCAGCGAGGCTTTGCACATCGCCGAAATCAGAGAGGCAATGGACAAGGTCAGTGCCGTCACGCCGCTCGTGGCCGGCGTGCTGAAGAACAAGCTCGGCAACCTGACCAGCGCGGTGGCCCTTCGTTTGACACTGATGGGGATGCTCTCGAAAAACGACCGCAAGCGATTCACCTACAGCGAGGGGCTCAGGAAAATCTGCCGGATGGTCCTGGAAATACTCGATACCGCCAATATCTATAAAACCGATGAGGCGGACCGGGACGTGGAGATAATTTTTCCCAGCCCGTTGCCGGAGAACACAATGGAAAAACTAAAAGAGGCTCAGGTCAAGAAAGAGTTGGGCGTGTCGGCTGAGCAGGTGCTCAGAGAATTAGGATACGAAATGTAATAATTGAGAATGAAGAATTGAGAATTGAGAATAAGAAGACCTTAATTCTAAATTCTGAATTCTAAATTCGTAATTCACAAAGGAGAGTTTATGAGTCCGATTGAGACACAGGATATTTTGTCAGAAGACATAACGCCGGCAAGTGATATTGACAATGCGAGGCTTGTTCCGGTGGCCGAATCCATCCGCTATCGCAAGCGGGCACAGAGTGCCGAGAAGAAAATCGAAGCGTTAACCGAGCAGTTGGCCCAGGCAAACTCGCAAACGGCAGAGCTGTCCGAGCAGTTGAGTGACATTCAGACCGAACAGGAGCTAACGAGGCAATTAGCCGCCGCGGGGGCTGTCGATCTGGAAACGGCTGTGCTGATTGCCAGAGCCAGAATGCAGGACCAAGACGATGCGGATGTGACCGGCGTGATCGAACAGTTGAAGAAAGAAAAGCAATATCTATTCGCCGGCAGCAGCCAAAGTGCGGCACCAACGAAAACCGCCGGAGCCAGGGACCGGGTGATAAACAATCAGACACTGCTCGAAAGGGCGGCGAAAAAAGCCGCCACCACAGGCAACCGAACGGATTTGCACGAGTATCTGAAACTGCGAAGAAACTTTATCTGAGTTCATAGTTCGTTGTCTATGAACTATGAACTCATAACTACGAACAAAAGAGGAGAATAACAAATGGCATTTACAGGAAAAGCAACGTATTCGGCGGGTACAACCCTGCCGGAACTGGCAGAAGATGTTTCGGACCTGGTCGGCATAGTCTCGCCTTATGAGACGCCTTTACTGAACGCTTTGGGTGATCCGATGCGCGAGGCAACCAGCACACATCACGAATGGCTTGAAGACGAGCTTCTGCCCAACAAGGACGCCGTCAACGACAGCACGTTTACCGACCCGAGCGCCGACACCGACTTTATCGTCGATAACGGCAGCAGATTCCGCATCGGCGATCAGATACAGATCGAAGGCAGCGAGGAATTGATGCTGGTGACCGGCATCAGCACCAACACTCTGACGGTAGTTCGCGGCTACGCCGGTACGACGGCCGAGGACCTTGCCGACAATCAGGCGATCAACATCCTCGGCAACGCCGCGCTCGAAGGCGCCGACAAGCCCAACGCAAGGTTCACCAATCGCAGCCGGTGCGGCAACTACACGCAGATATTCGCCGCCGCGGTCGAAGTGAGCGGCACGGATATGGCCGCCAGCCAGTTAGGCCTGGCAGACGAGATAGATAATCAAAAGCAGGCACGCCTGCGAGAGTTGATTCGCGACCTGGAAAACACCGTCATCAACGGGGGGCAGCCCGCGAGCAATCCAGAAGGCAGCGGCTCGGTCAGACGCTCGATGAAGGGCATTATCCAGCACCTCTCGACGAACCTCTTCCACACAGGCGACAGCGGCTTTCCCAGCGGCACTGCCCTCGACGAGGCAATGATCAACTACGTGCTCAGGAAGATTTGGGGCAGCAGCAGCGGCAACGTGGACCTGATAGTTGTCGGCGGTTTCCAGAAACGAAAGATTAACGCGTTTTGTTCCGACAGCCGGGCGTACGGAGCCAACGATACCACCTTCACCGATATGATCGGCATCTACGAAAGCGACTTCGGCGTCTGCAAAATTGTCACGACTCGATGGATGCCGCAGGATGCAGCGCTGCTGCTGGATTCATCGCGCATCAACGTGCTGCCGTTAGCCGGCCGAAGCTTCCACTTCAAGCCACTGGCCAGTAGCGGTGACTATGAGTGCGGCGAACTGATCGGCGAATATACCGTGGAACTCAAAAACGAAGCGGCGCAGGGTTTGATTCGCGATCTGAGCACCAGCTAAGCATTTACCCGATTTATTGGGGGAACATACGAGGATAGGAATCCCGCTTTATATGCGGGATTCCACCCTCGCAGGGAGACGAAAGAAAATGGTTACTTTTTCAAACGATGCCGACATTTTAAAATACGAGCCGATCCTGTTCGGCGAGTTGCATCTGCCATGGCAGGTATTGGCGACTGGAACTGGAGCGAGCCTCAGTGGCACGACGTTTACCGCAAGCGAAACGGACTTTGTCGCCGCCCAGGTCCAGGCAGGCAGTGTTGTCTATCTGCAATCGGCGGACGGTTCATTGGACGGAACGTACGAGATCGTCTCGGTGGATTCGGCAAGTCAGCTTAGCATCTCCGTCATCAGGTCCGATTCGACAGAGACCGCTATCGCGCCGCCGGCGGCGACGAACATATCCTATCGAATCAGCACGTTCGGACCACAGACCGCCGAGGTCGGTTTTCAGTTGACCGAATACTTCGGCATCAACCCAGGCAATCCGGCAAGTGACATCGACGCCGATGATATTCTGGATACGAGTGTGCTGAAGCTGGCATCTGTTTTCGCGGTGATATCCAGTGTGTACGCGATGTTGGCCGGCAAAACCAGAGACCAGAACTACTGGAACAAGAGCCTGTACTACCAGAAGCTCTTCGCCAAAGCAAGGGGGCGGTGCCGGCTCAGTATCGACGTCGGCACAGATGGAATCGCCGATATCACCAAGATCGGAGCGGCTGGAAGATTAGTGCGGGATTAATTTGTAAAGAGAAAACAGATGAAAGCCACATTAGATGCACAGATGTTGTTTGACGAGCAGGCCCTGGAAATCAGTGCAGGCAGTTTCAGCCGGGACTCAATTGAAAGGACAGTGCCCGGACTTAACGGCGTGCTCAGTATCGACCTTGGACGACGCGGCAGGAAGATAAAACAAACCGGTACGCTGCGGGCCAAAAGCCGGGCACAACTTGACGAGAGAATCAGCAAGATAGCAGCATTCATGGACGGCGATACGCACACGCTCATAACAAGCAGCGGTCAGGAAATTACCAATCTCCGCATGGATTCGTTCAAGCCAGGTAGTGAACACACAGACGGCACCGGGATTGCCGTCGACTACGAAATCGTTTACACGCAATTAGTTTAGCAACACACGCCATATTTAGCCCCCAGTTTTACTGGGGGTTATGGAAAAGGACTCAGAAGGAATGTCACTTAACAGCAACGGCATAGATTCGGTTAGAGCATTTGACTTACCCGCTGGCATCCGTGCGGACGGTCAGTATATCAAATCTCCGCAAGTCGCGCTGGTCAAATGGCGATCAACCTGGAGCGACAAATTTCACCACGTATATGTCAACGGCCGATACTCAGGGACAACGCTTGACAGCGGGCAAAGACAATTGATTGTCCAGATCCCAACGTCTCCGGAGTGTCCCGTTCGGATCGAGGTCTTTGCCGTCGATGCAGAATACGCGGATATGGATTTCAGCAGCGAGCTTGACCTGCCGCCGGTTGACAGTGGACGCGTCACGATCACGCTATTACGAAGTCAGAAACTACCGGCGGGCGCCACTGCTCAAATCTACTTTGACAACGGTACGGACCAAATTGATTACAACAACCCAATAACCGATACACCAATACACATCTGGCCTGCCTGGCAGGACAAAGCTGGCTTGGGCATGAGTCGATTTGGCTTGGGCGATTTCGGATGGGATTCGGCGGCAGCTATCGGCTTCGCAAAGGGCAGCTTCGGCCACGGTCAGTTTGGCCTCGACGCAGATACGATCGAGTGGACAAGCCCGCCCCTGCCGAGCGGAACTTACAAATTCGGTATTCAGACCACGGACCCATCGGGCAGGCAAAGCACCGGCAACGAAACCGGGCCGGTCACGGTAACACCGGCGGCAAGACCCGCTGAGAGACTGAGTGTTTCTTCGTTCGATAAGCAGACTAATCAATTGGTGCTCAACATAGAGAACGATGCGTGACTTTTAAAGAATGATCCCCGGTTGAAACCGGGGGCTAAGTATTAACGGATAAGGGGAATATTATGGCTGAAGTTTATCCATCCGACAATGAGATGCTCAATATGCAGTCCGACAGCGAGACCGGCGTTGAGTATATCCCGACCGGGACGGCACCGTATTACCTGCACTTTAGAAAGCTGCTGTACCGGCTGCTGCTGGCGGCCCGGCGTGCGAACGACCTGAGAGTTTACGACGAAGGCGACCTGGACGTGGGAGTCAAACCAGGAAAGTTCTGGCTGGGTACGGTGTTGATTAACTATGCAGGCTCGACAGGCAATACACTGGCCGACGATAAAGTGAATATTTATATATATCTGAATTCGTCCGGTACTCTGGTCACCAATGAATATAGTAGCTTCCCCGATATGGCAGCGGCGCCTCATATTCGACTTGCCCAGATTTGTACTTCAAGCGGTGACATCGACTCGATCACCGACTGCCGTACCGGGCACAACATCGCATTGCCGTACGGGGCCGGCGGGACAAAGAAAACCATCGAGGCCCATACCAGCGACGACACACTGACAGTGGCCGAATCAGGCAGCGTGCATACCAACCTTGGCGCCTCTGCGATGGTGACGCTGACTTTACCCACCTCGGCACCTGCTGGAACTGTATTCAGCTTCGCCGTGCAGGCTGCTCAGCAGTTGCGCATCGATCCGGGTACGGCGGCAATCCGTGACGACTCCGGCCAGACAGCAGACAAATACAAATCATCCAGCACGATAGGCGCTTCACTAACCATCATCGCCGATTCAGCCGGCGACTGGGCCACCATCGCCAAGAACGGAACCTGGAGCGAAGAAGCATAAAAATATCCGCAGCGGAGGAATCTGATATGGCAAATGAAATTCATGTAAACTACGCATCAGGCAATACGCTTTATGCAGTTGTCCGCAATTGCGCCGGGGACGTCTGGTATGTTAGTGGGCAGGCCTTCGAAGCCTGGGGAACGGGCGGCCGGACCGCAAACGACTACGACATCAGCCTGACGGACAAGAGCGGCAGCCTGTACGTCGGCAGCTTTAACACGAATATTCAGGCCGGCAGATATTCCGTTCAGGTTTTTTTGCAGGCCGGGGCGAATCCCGCCGATGGTGACACGTTTATAATCGGCGAAGAAATCGTATGGTCGGGGACAGGCACGGTAACCGCTGACAAATTGCTGGCCAACAAGGCCATCCAGAGCAAATCCAGCGGCCAAATCAAATACTACGACGATGACGGGCAAACGGTGTTGTTGACGCATACGCCGACGGACGCTGCCGCAGCCATCACAAGAACACCGAGTTAAGAACACCTGAGAATTTAGGAGACTTGATATGGGCGGCTTTTCAGATTATTGGGAAAACAAGATTCTGGACCACATCTTTGGAAAAGGCAGCTATACGCCGCCGACAATCTATGTGGGACTCTCGACCGCAGATCCGACCGATGATGGTTCAGGATTGGCTGAGCCGAGCGGCAACGGATACGCTCGCACACAAACATCCGCTTCCGACTGGAACGCCGCATCGAATGGTTCCCTGGACAATGTCAGCGACATTACATTCGCCCAGGCGACCGGGAGTTGGGGGACAATCACCCACTTCGCCCTTTTCAATGCAGCAACGGCAGGCAACATGTTAGCTCATGGCGTATTGAGTCAGTCCAAAACGATTGGCAATTCGGATACTGCCAGATTTCAAGCGGGTGACCTGGATATAAGCTTAGGCTAACCATTACTAATTACAGGAGTTTAGAATGGCAACTATAAACAAAAATTGGGCCTCGCAGTCTCAGATCATCGGAACGAGCGATGGCTATATCACGCTTTCCGGAACGACAGAATCGTATTCTTCCGACGTCGATCTGGAGACCAACGGTTACGAGGGCGCTCATATCACCATCGAGATCGACTACGATGCCTCTCCAACGGATGAGGTGGCGATCAAGCTCTACGGTTCTCTGGACGGCTCGAACTACGACGATACGCCAATCTGGGAAATGCAGGGCGACAAAAGCGTCGATCCGCAGCAGTTGAGCTTCATCGTCAAGGACGTGGCTCATTTCAGAATCGGCGTCCAGCAGACCGGCTCAACCAACAGCCACAACGTCAGAGCGTACGTTCAGTGCTGGAACTACCAGTCAACATAAGGAGGCGAACATGGCCGACATACACTTAGGAAAGATCAACAGAACCGAATCCGGCAAGGGCAAGGCCGAGCTGTTCTATCACATCCCCATCGACACACCGGTCGGCGGGATTGTGCCGACGCCGGAAAGTGCAATCGCGGCACAGCTTCAGCAGGCCGAGATTGATGCCCTGGCTGCCGGCTTGCTGGTTGAAGTATCACGAAGCATCGTGGTGCGCGCCAGCCAGACACAAGCCCAGATAGCCGATGCAATTCGAGCCGGCTGGCAAAACACCAAGGAAGACTACAACGACAAATACAACTTTATCTACAAGTTCTATGGGGTGACATTAGATGCCACTGCTTAAACCGATCAGAGCGTTACAAATCGACTGGAGCCATCCGCTCGCCAGGGGACTGACTGGATGCTGGATGATGAACGAAGCGACCGGCGAAATTGTCGCCGACTGCGGACCACACCGTAACAACGGTACATTTCATTACAGTTCAGTAACACCGGTGTGGAAACCGGGCAAATACGGTTCGGCTCTAGAGTTCGGCTCCGAGCGATGCATCGATTGCGGAACGGGCAAATTCGGATGGGACCTAACAAACGAAGTCAGTGTTGTCGCATTAGTCAATCAAAATGCCAACCAGGCCAATACACTCTTCGCCCGCAGCGCTTTTGTCAGGCCTTGCAGACTTTCCGCCTATATCAGCGGAAGGTTCAAATGGTGGGTCTATACCGATGGAACAAACTGCACCATCAACTCAACTTCCACTCATGCAACAGACGGCAGCGAATGCATGCACGTCGCAGGCATCTGGCGTCCCGGTGACGGCAGACTCTATGTCAATGGCGTCCAGGAAGCCAACGAATCTTCAAGCTCCGGCAACCTGAGTTTCATCAACGATTCGCAACCCGTGGGCATTGGCGGAACATACGAAGCCGGCAATTATTACTACTGCTGGAATGGCAAGATAGAATACGTTTTCATCTACAATCGTGCTTTGAGCGCCGAAGAAGTAAGATGGTTCTATCGCGAGCCGTTTGCAATGTTCCTAAGACCAATCAGTCCAGCATCGATCCATATCTCGGCGGCAACAATTTCCCTCGCCGGATCTGTCAGCGAGACTTCGGCGGGATCTGCAGCGTTGACCTCAACATGCATCGTACCGCAAGTTGAGCTGAATTGGCTCAGAGATGCCCTTTTCAATGGAATGACCGCCAACGCCTTAAAGCTGGGGACAGCCTTAACTCTGGGCTGGTTCTGGGTTCGCGTTGCCGGCTGCTCGGCGCTCTACCGAGGGCCAGGCATGGAACAAATAGATTTTGAGGCCGTACTGGCAGTGGCCCAGAGAGATGCCTGTGAGATTTCACCACCCGACTACCTGCCGCACGACAGCAGCTCAACATATTTTTATTTGGTTCGACGATACAATCACTGCGGCTATCAGGAACTCACATTGGCTGCCTCGGCGAAGATTTCATTCGATGCCGAAGGCGAACCGGATCAGCCGCAGCCGAATAAGATTTTCGCTGCAAAGACCGAGCAAGTGAACACCGATAAGGTTCGTCTGATCTGGTTCTACTGCCCGCTCGAACAAGAGTCACAGCCAACGTGTTTTAATGTCTACTCCGACAGCCGGACCGGGCAAATCGACTATGAAAATCCTCTGGCTGAAATTAGCTACAAGGGCCAGAAGTTTTATAGCTACGAAAGCAACCAACTCGAACCGGGCAGATATCTGTTCGCCATCAGGGCGGAAAATGCCGACGGCATCGAGAACAGTTCTTCGGCCCGCCTGATCATCGAGCTTGACGACAAAGACCCCGATGCAATCAATATCCTGCAGACGGAAACTGTTTAATATTGATTCAGAAACGAGACAAGACTTATGTCCAATGGAATTGACTTTTTCCAATCAGAGCAAACGCGACTGTCACTTCCAGCCGCGTATGTCTCAATCCTAGTTGACGGCACGCTGTGTCCGACTCTCGAAGTAATCGAGATTGTTCGCAGCGGCTGGCCAGAGTTTGGCTGGGCGAAATTAGCCTATAATCCAGCCGCATATACCGGCACCGATGTAAAAGACACTGAGAATGTTGAAAATGAATTCGCCGCCGGCAAGACAATCTGCATCCGGCAATATTACAACGGCATCCTGCCCGGAACAGCAACCTTCGGCCTGCCGATCTTCAGCGGGCAGATAGAAAGCATCGAAACACGGCGAAAAGCCGGTGGCGAGAAGCTGGAAATCATCGCTAGGGACTTCAGCGTAAATCTGAAGCGCCTTTCCGTATATGGCCAGCGTCTGGCAAAAGCAGACGGCTCCAGCATATTCCTGGCCGGTCTTGACGCGATATTCAATCCCGACGGCAAAGGCAATGCCAATCCAACGCCAATTGAGGTCGAAGGCAAAAGCTACACAGCTTTTTGCGACGAACCTTCGCAAGACAGGTTCTGGCATTATGCAGAAGTAATTGATTATCTGCTCTGCGAACACTTGCCGAGTGAGCAAATCAAAACACCGAGTTTCAGCCGATTGCAAGCCTTAACGGAGAATCAAATTGTTCGCGACCTCGATGTCACGGGACTGAATCTCGCCGAGGCCCTGCATCGCTGCTGCGATCGGATCGGTTTAAAATTTAAATTCATGCCCAGGCTCGCAACCAACGGACCGGGCCAGGCGATTGTGTTCTACAGGGCCGGCTCAGGCAGAGTCGTCGAGTTGAATTGTCAGCCGGCCGGTCAGCAGTTCAGCATCTCGAAGACCAATATCGCAAAGATGCATAGCAGGAAAAAGTTCTGGCCCGTCGCGCACAGATATATCGGCCAGGGCGACTTCAAAATCTTTGAAGCGACCTTCGAGCTCATTAAGGCATGGGATTCAAGTCTTGAAGGCACCGATTATGACAAACTCTCGCCCACGACGAATCCCGACTTTTATCAGGTCAAAGATGTCTACCGCAAATGGTGCCTGAACGAGGCAGGCCGGTACAGCGTCGCTCCGTACAATCAGGGAAACGCGTTTGATTTTTCGAAAATCCTCCAGAGCAGTAATTTTGCCCAACATCTTAGACGCTTCCATCCGGCCCTGACGACCGACAAGCTGAGACGCTCGCTGGGCTACTATCTCCAGGTTTCATACGACAACGGTCAGAGCTGGCGGCAGTACCTTTACGCGTTCAATATCCTGCTGGACGAATGCGGCGTGTGGCTCAGCAGCGACCAGCTCGACATCGAGACATGGATTGCGGCACTGCGAGGATTCCTGAGATTCAGAATCACCGCCTCGGTCATTAGCGACGAGAAGCTCACCGCAGTTGTCGCCGACGGCCCGGTCAATTCAACCGCCCCGCTCGTCGAGCATCTAATAACGCTGCCCAGGCAGTTCAAGTTTCGCAAAGTCTCGGACCAGAGCATCTTTGCTGGAGCAACGGATGAAACACTCGGCGTCCCGAATGAGGTGGATGATTCCGGCGCCTTGTATGAATTTGTCCGTCACACGGCAGCGACGTCGTCCGAGGTCATCGAGGCTTTCGATATCCAAACGCCGAGCCTGATGTTCGATTACCGTCTCGGTGACATCGTGAGTACAAGTCCCGAAAGCCGCGACCTTTTAGCCTGCCGAAACGATAACCGCAGCACAAGCCGGATTGTAAGGGTGCAGATGGATTTTGAAAAGCAGTGCACAAACTTGAAAATCGTTCGACAAAGGAGCTGACACACATGAGTAACGCGGCAAACATTGTCAATCGTCAACAGGTGCTGGATCGTCTGAGCCGGACAGGCTCACAAGGAACAGGCGAGATCGCCGTTGTTACTTCACCCGGAGCCAGGAATGCTGCATGGGCCGTCAAGGTCAAAAGCAACTCTTCGTACAACGTCTATAACGTCGTGGCTGTAGTGATTAATGATGCCGGCTCAGTGCCAACCGAAATCGGCCAGCAGATGAAGGCGGTAAACCTGGCCGAATCGTTCACCCAGACCGGAACGCTGTCGGCAGGGACATACGCCGTGATGGCCAGAGTCGGCGACAAAAACGTGTTCCACGTAAAACCGTAGAATCGCTTTCTGTCATCCTGAGCGAAGCGAAGGATCTGGGCTGCGAATTATAAATATCACCGGCTATATCAATACGAGGGTAAATCATGACTCCAGGAAATACCAAAGGATGGCGTTTGAACCGGCAGATCAATCTCTCAGTGATCGTGCAGCTCGTACTGTTAGCCTCGCTTATAGTCGGCAGTTGGGTCAATCTGCAACGGCAGCTCGATCTATTGCAGCGGGACGTGAGCATGCTGTTGGAATCGCAAAACAGTATCGAGCGGAAACTCGAATCGCTCTGGACCAAAAGCATCTCCTACGAATACCGCCTGCAGGCCGTCGAGAAACGTGCCGCGAAAAGCGAGAAAGCACTTTGATCGTCTCACGCTACCAGTTCACGCAGTTGCATTTTCCTGCTTTGCAGAGATCTTTGAAGATGCTCCAGATTTCGGGTGTTTCTCTGCACAGGCTGATGGAGACATCCTTGTCGAAGCTGCGAATTACATCGATTAGATGCGTGTAGAAATCAATACGTTGTTTTGGAGGATAGCGGAGCTTGTGGTCTGAGCCCCCTCGGACAAAGTCGTGACTCAGGAGATCGCCGGCACGATCGCCATAAGCACCGATGGCCAGTCGGAAATGACCGGGCAGCAGACGCAGCATGCCGAGCGTAATATTTTCAGGTTTTACGATAGTTAATGTTTTCTCAATCAGGTCGGCATAGTCCGCCTGCCAGTCCGGATGGAGAATGCCCGGATCGATGCGAATCCGGATTCGATAGCCGTGCTGTTGGCACGCTTTGGCCGCACCGATACGCTCGACAAGGCTGGCTGTGCCCAACTCATGCCGCTCGATCATCCGCCGGCTGTTCAGGCTCCAGGACACAACCGTATGGTCATTAGCCTCGACTGCAAGCAGGTTGTCGATATTGCTGCTCTTGGTCAGCAGCATCAGAAAACCTCGCGACATTCCGGCAAAAAAAGGGACCAGTATTGTTGTGAGATTCGTGATGTGGTCGAGTGCGAGGCTGTCGAGCATCTCGCCCATATTGAAGCTGATTTTGCCGCTGGTAGCGGCCAGGGTCCTTCGAATCTGTTTGAACATTGTGTCGTAATTGATGTTTATTTTAATCAGCGGAGCATAGTTGCGATAGACAAACGCCAGATAGCAATATGTGCACAAGTAAGGGCAGCCATTTGAGAGCGGAACGAGCTT
>DAOVMB010000365.1 GCA_030630905.1 Sedimentisphaerales bacterium | reverse complement strand
TACATCGTTGGCTCGGCCAAGCGTTACCGTCCTGGGTTCAAAACCGTGGTCACTCTTTACAAAAACGGCCGGATTGTCGTTGATATCCTGAATAACGTCCTTTGGGACGACGACTTTTGCCGTGACCTTATCGACGAGGACCTCGGCGGTTACAAACGTACCGGGCCGCAACGTGCCGGAGGTATTGTCCAGCACGATTCTTGCCGGGGCGGTCCGGGTTTTCTCTCCTACAATCGGGCCTACGTAGCTGATTTTTCCCTGGACCTTGCCGATGGCAGGTTCCATGGCGACCTTGACCTGCTGGCCGGCTTTAACAAGCGGCAGGTCTTTCTGAAAAACGCTCACATGGACCTCGATTTGTCCTGGGCCTGCTGGGCCGAGTTCTATTGCATACCTCTCGATTTCGTCCTGCGTTAATTCAACGACTTGTTCGTCGCCATGGTCGTGGCCTCCGATTGCGTACTGAGCTTCGGCAACGGCATTGGCGCCCTTTGTAACGGCGCGATCGCCTGACGACAGGCAGGAGAGGATATGGACAAAGCCGCCGGCGCGACGTCCCGTCTCGACGGAACGTTCCTCGAATGTCTCGCCGGCCAACTGAACGAATACCACGTGGTCATCACCTTCATCAACAATGGCGGACTCCGGTACGGCCAAAGATTGAGTGTCCCCCGTCTGCCGGAGCTGAACCGTTTCGGTTTTGGTCGGTACCTTCCACTGTTGTTCCTTGAGGAAGCTTATCCCGTCGGCCTGGCCGGCGGGAAGGGCGGCATGAAGTTCCTCATGTGAGGCATAAACTTTGATAGGTGGCAAAGAAATGACGTGGTCTTTGCCTTCGAGCGGAATTGCCAGCGAGACAGTCCAATCGCCCGGCTTTGGGAAAGTCAATTCGGGAATATATATGCCGTCTCTGGCCGGTTTAGGCTCGATATGTTTGATAGGAGCCGCCGATCCGAGACGCAGGATGAACGTCACGGGGCCGCTTTTGCGGGGTTCAAGCGTTAACAGGTCGGAGACATGGGTGACAAACGGCGCCGGCTCATTAACCGCTATCAAAGGGTGCTCAAGGAAGATTTCGAATCGCTCGTCCCAGACAGTTACCTGGGAGTTTTCGTCGCCGTAATGATGGACATCGTCAACGGCGCCGCCGGCCTCGGCGGCATGGTGTGATCCGAAGTGCAGATTCCCCGTATGCCAGAGAAAGATACCGGCCAGTTCCTCAAGGGACGGGACAGGGGACAGGTCGTAGAATCCACCCGAAACCTTTTTGAAATCGGGATTCGAACTGCCCCATGTGGCCGGAGCAATGTTCGGATTTGTTTTGTCCGGCAGGTATTTGGTTTGCGTCTCTGGTATCGGGTCGTTTCCGGCAAACGGAGCAGCATTGTTATTTTGATGGCCGCAGCGGCCTTCATCGAGACTTTCTTAAGACAAATTCGGAATGATGTTGTAAGGCTACACTAACAGGATAATCGAGCGCAGAAAGCGATTCTCATCCGTATCGAAATGAGATCGACGGGGAACGGCTGGTAGGGTGTGCACTGCACACTATTTATCGGGGATGATGGTGTGCAGTGCACACTCTACAAGAGAAACGAGTTTGTTCGAATTCGGCTTGACCGGCTTTATTGGAAGTCGATTGTCGGTCGGGCCTACAAAAATCGGGATATCAATTCAGGGCTTGCAATGTGGACTTTCCATATTTCTATCGTGTTCATGTTCCAGCAAAGACGGATCGTTCTGTTCGATATGCGGGTGGTTATGACAATGTTCATGAATGATCGGCTTAGAAGATTGACAAGGGCGTCCTGAACGAATATATTGAGATTTATATATCTGATGCAATGAATCCGGACTATGGAATGTTCGATTTATGGAGCCGAATGAATCGTGAAAACATACGAACAAATCAACAATCGCATCGAGTCGGGCAAGGCTGTTGTTCTGACTGCAGAAGAAATTATCGACTACGTTGACGAGAAGGGACTCGCGGCGGCAGCGAAAGAAGTCGATGTCGTTACCACCGCGACGTTCGGCCCAATGTGCTCCTCGGGATGTTTTCTTAACTTCGGGCATTCCAAGCCCAAAATTAGAATGTCGGAAGCCTGGGTCGAGGATGTTCTTGTCTACACGGGTGTTGCCGCTGTCGATATTTACCTTGGCGCTACACAACTGCGGCACGGCGACCCGGCTAATATGTACCATCCGGGAGAGTTTCGATACGGAGGCGGCCACGTGATAGAGGACCTCGTAGCGGGCAAGAAACTTCAGCTTTTCGCGCTTTCTTACGGAACCGATTGTTACCCGCTGCGTGAGATCCGCACGTATTTTACGATTGACGATCTGAATCAGGCCATCATGGTAAATCCGCGAAACTGCTATCAGAACTATAACGTGGGGATAAATAATTCGGACCGGCCGATATATACCTACATGGGCACTCTCGAACCTGAAAGGAAAAATGCAAATTACTGCTCTGCGGGTCAGTTGTCGCCGCTGCTTAACGATCCTTATTACGATGTGATCGGGGTGGGAACCAAAGTCTGGATGGCGGGCGCCCGGGGGCACGTTTACGCCGAGGGAACCCAGCACGTCGGCGGCTGCGAGAGAACGCCCGGCGGGATTCCCAAAGAAGGGGCGGGAACCTTGGCGCTGACCTGCGACATGAAGAAGATGCGCCCGGAGTTCGTGAGGGGAGTGACTTTTCGCGGGTACGGTGTCTCACTGGCGCTCGGAGTCGGAGTGCCTATCCCCATTTTAAACGAAGATGTGCTGAAGCGAACTTGCGTGCGTGACCGTGATATTCCGGCGCCCGTGGTTGACTACAGCCTGGACTATCCACAGAATAACGGCAAAGTCGTATGCTACGTCAACTACGAAGAATTGCGAAGCGGCCAGATCGAAGTGGAGGGCAAAAAGGTGGCGGTCGGCTCGCTGTCATCATACTATAAGGCGCTCGAAATCGCTCATCTGTTGGCCGACGAGATCAGGCGGGGCGATTTCAGGCTTGCCGAGCCAATTACGCCTCTTCCGAAAGATACGAAAATGAAACCCCTTGTGACAAGGGAGAAGCCGTTATGAGTGAAACCGTAACAAAGAAATTGATGCTGTTTTTTCCACGATGCGAATGCGAGAAGCCGATTATTTATCATTTGGTGAAAGATTACAATCTCGTGGTAAACATATATCGCGCTAAAGTAACTCCGGAGGAGGAAGGTTATCTCGTGCTGGATGTCACCGGGAGCGAAGAGGATATCGAACAGGCCATGACCTTCGTAAAAACGTTTGATGTCTCCATCAACTACAGCGGCAAGGGAGTGACACGCGACGAAAATAGTTGTACGCACTGTGGCTACTGCATTACCTATTGTCCCACGGGCGCACTGTATATAGCCGACAAGGCGACGCGAGAGGTCATTTACAGCGAAGCCGACTGTATCGAGTGCCTGGCATGCATTCGCATCTGCCCGTTCGGCGCGTTGGCCTCGGCATTTTAATAGCATCGTTCAGCGTTCGGCGTTCATCGTTCAGCGTGACCAGTGGTACAAAGAACGCAGAACATTGAACGCTGAACTCAGAACGAAACATGAGTCCGAAACGAACTTACAGGACTTTCACTTACCGAGAGGCGGCCTTCCGCATTTGTTGTGAGAAGTTCGATGCCGTCACTGCCGAGATCGTACGTCAGCGGCGGATACTGGAGGATTATATCGATCACCATCCTGGTTTTCGCCGGTCCCTCAAACCGCTTGATTTGCTGGCCGGCGCACCTGATGTGGCGCAAAGCATGGTCTGGGCTGCAAGGCTTGTGGGTGTCGGGCCGATGGCCGCCGTCGCGGGCGCCATGGCGCAGTGTGCGGGTTTGGCGGCTCTCGATGCCGG
>DAOVMB010000067.1 GCA_030630905.1 Sedimentisphaerales bacterium | reverse complement strand
GGCATAAAACCTTCGGTCCAACGGTCCAGATTAACTATCAGCGCTCCGCTTTCG
Organism: Sedimentisphaerales bacterium; assembly: GCA_030630905.1. Classification (GTDB taxonomy): domain Bacteria; phylum Planctomycetota; class Phycisphaerae; order Sedimentisphaerales; family Anaerobacaceae; genus JAFGPJ01. Next base: position 8,839 of record DAOVMB010000067.1, on the reverse strand, counting down.
TAGCGCACAACCGCGCCGCTTATGATTTCTCCTTTTCGCTGCACGAACTCGGCATAGATACTGTTTCTCTCATCGGCCCGTATCTTCTGGATAATCACCTGTTTGGCGGTCTGGGCGGGAATTCGGCCGAGCTGCTTTATGTCAATTTGAACGTCATCCTTAAAAGCGGTAATCTCTCCCGTGCCGCGGTCGATGCTTACTACTATATTACTTTCAGGCTCGGCAAAATGCTTTCTCGCCGCCGAAACCATTGCTTCTTCCAAGTCAAAAAATATCGATTCCTTATCGATGTTTTTATCGCGAGCAATATTCTCAACGATTCGTAGTAATTCCTGATTCATCGTTTTTTCTTCCTGACTAATATTTTGCGACCCGGCACTAAAAACCTTTGCCAAGCAAAAAAAATGGAAACCACCAGGTTTCCACTTCAATCGGGGGAGCCGCTGATAAGAGACTCCCTTACACGCCAAAACGAACAGAGGTTATATTTCACCTTTGCGCTACATCATCTGCCTCCGTTCGGGGTTCCGATTTTGCAAGCTTTCCTGCAAATGGAAACCCAGTAGTAAAACCTCATTCGTTTTCCGATATTGAAGCAGAAACAGCGATTGCCAAGCCACCAAATGCGCATAAACGAGGCCGTACACATCCATGGTTCGCCTACTTTGCACTGTTCGATAATCCTGTCAAAAGCATTCCAAACACCTATTTAGCTTAAAGTTTTAGTATTGGCAACTGTTAATCCTTATAACTAAACTCTTCATAATAATCGTCAAATTCGTTAAGGGCAATAACTTTTTTACCAAATTTGCATAATTTTTAACTATACCTGATTCAGAATTCTAATCCATCTGTAAAAACATCAAAAGTCCGCATAAAAATGTCATTTTTAGCCAATAGCCTTCCTTAGGACCTAAATATGCTATGAGGTTGGTACGAAGTGGGCTGTTAATTTCTCCTGGTGTATAGTTATTTTCTCAATACGCATCTTGCTATTTTCAATCCTGAAAACAGGGTCGAACGGCTCTTCATTCAGTAACGAGCCTACTATCTTTGTCTGTAAAGCCTCTTTGTCCACGGGCAGCATAGCAAGCCTTTCGGCGTACATTTTTTTGCCCATCATCCTGGCGAGCGGGGTAATATTCACAGCGCCAACCTTGATTTTTACTACATGCAAATTTAACAGCTTCTGCTCATCAATCTTCGGCTCCAGCTCAATTGTTATAATAAGCTCCACACCCTTGACATTTGCTGTTATCATCAGCACGGCGGATCCCGGCACAAAAAGCACTGCTGGTGCGTACAGCATTATGCCCTCGGAGAACTTCGGCCATCCCAACCCGGCGACAATTTCGTTTATCCCATCCTGTGTGACGAGAAGATCAAACGGCTCACCACGCTGTGAATTATTATAGAACTGAGGCGATAATTCGTGCGTCAGATATGGACTGACCTGGCCACGCTCGTGGTTGAAGGAGTCAAAATCCGCCGGATCATATAGGCCGGGCCTGTAGATTAGCAAAGCAAAAACAACCGCAGCCACGGTCAAGTCAATTAAAAGCCAGAAGACCAGTTTTTTCCGTCTCGATTTCTTATGAATTTTTGAATCTGTTTCCATATTTCGTATTTCTCTCTTGCTCGAAACCATTTCTGTGATTATAGTAGCTGCAACGTTTATTTAAAAGTTTTTTCCAAGTATGAGGGCACGAAAATGGCAAGTCATTTTGCTGACCGCCTCTGTGAGGCAGTGAGAACTAAGAAAACGTCTTTAACCGTTGGTCTGGATCCCGTTTATCCAAGGCTCCCGGAGGCGATTAGAAGCCACCGCCAGATGAATGACGAATTTGATGCCGCCGCCGCAGTCGATGCAATCTTCGATTTCTGCACACAGACTTTGCGGATTGTCGCGCCAATGGTGCCGGCGGTGAAAATAAATATCGCCTTTTTCGAGAGATATCTCTGGGAAGGCATGGAAACTTACTACAACCTGATTACCGAGGCTGACGATTTGGGCATCGAGATTATCGGCGATGTCAAGCGAGGCGATATTGGCCACACAGCGGAACATTACGCCGCAGCTCATCTGGAAAATCCGGAACTGGCCGGACTCGAAGATACGCTGGCGCCGGATGCCATTACTGTCAACGGCTACACAGGGGCCGACGGTATCGAGCCTTTCGCGGATATGGCCGACAAACAAGGCAAAGGTGTCTTTGTGCTGGTGCGAACCAGCAATCCATCCGCGGCAGCCATTCAGGATTTCGCGGACGCTGACGGCCAAAAAATGTACGAAAAGCTCGCTGATATCATCGGCGAAATCGCCAATCAAGACGATAGAATCGGCAAGGACGGTTACAGCAACGTGGGAATGGTCGTAGGCGGAACCGCGCCGGACGTCACTGCCGCTTTGCGGCAGAAATACGACAATATCTGGTTTCTCGTGCCGGGCTATGGCTCGCAGGGCGCTTCGGCCGCCGATTGTGTACGATTCTGCAAACCCGACGGCACCGGCGCACTGATTAACGCCTCTCGCTCGATTATCTATGCCTATGAAAAGCCGAAATACAAAGACCAATTTGGCAATGACTGGAAAAGATGTATCGAGCAGGCCGTTATCGATGCAAAAGTCGATCTGGCAACCGCAATGCAGACAAAGCTCTGAAGCGAATGTGATCATTCTGTCAACCAGGATCGCAGCCTCAGATAAATTATCGCAATCCGGCATTCACCATGTTAATATGACCGATGTGGAATCCGTCAAAGGAACGTCAGGAAGTATTAATTCAAACCCGGTCGGTCAAATGTTCGACCATATCGCGCCGGCTTATGATATCCTCAATCACCTTTTTTCATTCGGGTGGGATTTCTCCTGGCGTCGCAAGCTCGCCGACGCTGTAGATAAGAACGAAAAACTGCGAGTCCTCGATCTTGCGACCGGTACAGGTGATGTGTTGATTTCGCTGCTTCGCAGAAACTCCAACATTGCCGAGGCCGTCGGTCTGGATATATCTGAAAATATGTTAGCTCTCTGCCGCAGGAAAATCGCTCGCTACAAGCTCACCGACCGCGTCAGCCTGGTTCGCGCCGATGTGGCTACCAGCGGCCTGGACGACGAGTCCTTCGATGTCGTTACGATGGGCTTTGGAATCAGAAACACTCCCGACGCATTCAAAACTCTAACCGAAATTCACCGTCTCTTAAAACAGGGCGGCACGGCGTTGATTCTGGAGTTTTCCATGCCGGCCAATCGAATCCTCAGAGGCTGTTATTTGTTCTACCTGCGGTTTTTTGTGCTGCTGCTCGGCCGCCTGCTCTCCGGCGACAATCAGGCATATCGTTATCTCGATCAAAGCATTGAAAATTTCCACTGCGCCGACGATTTCTGCCGCCTGATGCAAAAAGCCGGCTTTTCTAACATCAGCACAAAGCCGCTGACTTTCGGCGTCGCCTGCCTCTACCAAGCCACCAGGCCGGACGAATCCAATGACTAAACATGTATTTTCCTTGCTGTTTTCGAGCAGGATATCTATATTGCTTTTTATAGAGCAATATTATTGAGGGAAATAGTATGGTCAGTCTGGTCGAGAAAAACCGTAAAGCCCTGAAAGAGCTATGTGTGAAGTTTCGAGTTAGGCGTCTTGAAGTCTTTGGTTCGGCTTCAACCGGCAGAAATTTCGACGCCGAGAAGAGCGATTTGGATTTTCTGGTTGAGTTTCTTACGTTACAGCCGGGCGAATACGCTGATGCTTATTTTGGCTTGCTCGAATCCTTCGAGAAACTTTTTGACAGGCACGTCGATCTGGTCATGCCGCGAGCCGTCAACAATCCCTATTTTCTTGAATCCATCAATAAAAACCGGGAGGTGCTGTATGCAGCTTGAGTCAAAGAAACTGCTGGAAGATGTCCGGCTGGCCAGCGAACGCATCCTGGAATTTACCAAAGACAAGGCACTGAGAGATTAGCACCAAATCTCGGGAATGCAAATCCTGTTTTTCTGCACTCGCATACGGCCAACTCCGCCGCAGAGACAGTAGAGAACCATGGAATGTTTAATGCGAAATCATGAACAGAGAATTTTTTACTGGCAAGACTGTTTTGGTAATGGGCCTGGGTCGTTTTGGCGGCGGAGTTGATGTCGCCAGGTTCGCCCACGCCGCCGGTGCGAAGGTAATCGTAACGGATTTGGCCTCGGCCGAGCAGCTAAGCAATTCACTGAACCAACTCCGGGACCTTGACGGCATCGAATTTCATCTTGGTTCGCACGACCCGGCTGATTTCGAGCAGGCAGATATAATAGTCGCTAATCCCGCTGTACCCGTCGATAATAAGTTTCTTCAAATTGCCCGCCAGGCAAACAGATTTGTCACGTCCCAGATAAACATCTTCTTCGAGCTTTGCCCGGCAAAGATAATCGGCATAACAGGCGCCAACGGCAAAAGCACAACCGCTTCTCTTACTGCACATCTGCTCAGTAGTACGGTGCCCGACAATGTCATTGCGAGCCCTTCGACTACGCTCAGGATAAACTCCGCGAAGCAATCTCAAACCACACAATACGCAATACGCAATACGCAATACGAGAACGTTTGGCTCAGCGGCAACATCGGCAACCAACCCTTGCTAACGACGATAGATAAAATCGGCCCCGATGATTTGGTCGTATTAGAGCTATCGAGCTTCCAGCTTGAACAATTGGCGGAAATTCAAAAAGCACCAGACGTCGCGCTGCTAACGAATCTGACGCCGAACCATCTCGACCGGCACGGGACATTTACCAATTATTGTACCGCAAAAGAGAACATCTTCAAGTTTCAAAAACCGGGCGATAACCGTCCTGCCGTTTCTATTTTCAATGCCGAAGACAAAATTGCCGCCGAATGGTTCGAGAAATACAAGAACGACACCGGCAGAATTTGCATCAAATTCTCTGCCGACGATGTAAGTGACGAGCTTCAAAAGTGTTTTACATTATCTGGCCGGGCCAATCGCTCGAACCTCGCCGCCGCCATAGCCATTGCCAAATATTTTGGTGCAGAAGACGACCGGATCAAATGTTGCCTGCCCTCATTCAAGGCGCTGCCGCACCGGCTCGAACTCATCGAACAAATAAATGGTGTCTGCTGGTACAACGATTCGAAGGCGACCACACCGGAGGGCGCCATCACCGCCCTGGATGCCTTCGATAGGCCCACAATCATAATCGCCGGCGGATACGATAAGGGCATTCCATTCGATGAACTGGGCGAGAAAATCGCAGAAAAGGCCAAAGCGGCAATTCTAATCGGCACGACAGCCCCAAAAATCGCTTCGGCAATAAATAACGCCAAAATGTCATTGCGAGCGAAGCGAAGCAATCTAAAACCACGCGATACGAAAATCGATCTGATCAATTCCCTCACCGAGGCCGTCCAACTGGCAAATCAACTCGCAGTTACCGGCGACGTCGTCTTACTCAGCCCCGCCTGCGCCAGCTACGATATGTTCGAGAACTATGAGCACCGCGGCCAAGAATTTATTAAACTCGTCCGAGCACTCAACAGTTAATACAACAATAAGGCCAACCAAGCCAAATTTAATATACTGCTCTCGACACAGAGGATCACAAAGCAATTTCAATAAGTTATGGTACTATGGGGATATATAAAAAGCCCCTGAGTTAGACCCAAGAGCTTTACTTGCTATCTTAGCTGTTTTCTTTTCTACTGCTCTATTACCTGCGCTCCTTCCGGAATTTCAAAATCAAAAATCCCTTCAGGAAAATCGAGATTATATTCTATTTTATCGACATCTTTAAATACCAATCCCATCCTATGGGTTTCGCTAAGAAGATTTAGGCGAACAGGAAGTTTTGTATCGGGATCGATAAATATCTTCCATTTTTCTATAGGGGTTTCATAAATTGCTAAAATAAGAGTTTTGTCGCTTTCGGGATCATGTTCATAATTTATATCCACTTTAATATCTGTATTTTCCATTTTTGAATACTTTATCAGTTCTTCAAACATATAAGCTGGTGCGAATTCCATATGGCCTAATAGCATACCTGAGGTAATTTGAACCCGATTGGTTTTCTCATTGTACTGATACGATTTATCTGGTCTGGAAACAGCAAGATAATTATCACTCGGTGTATATAAACGACAATAATCGGGCATTCCTGTATCAGAATTGAGCTGAACCCACATTTCAAAATTGCTATCACGCAAGTCCCTTCCAAATAAATGAATTGTCTGGACATCTCGAAACGCTTCAAGTGTTTGCTCAAAAGCGTAAGCTGTAGAATTTGATTTGTCCCAAAGGCTTATTGAAAGAATCACTACGACAATTATTATCGCGGCAGCGGCGAATTTTGTTATGTTACTTTTCATGATTATTCTCCATATTGGAAGAGTTGTTTTTGAATTTTTGTTCGCACAAGAAGCCATGAATTCCGCCGTTGATTTTTCCTGCAATTTATCCAGGAACTTTTTATCCGGCCCGGCAACATTTTTTTCAGTGACGGACAGCAGTTGTGACAGCCGTTTATTTTTTTGTTTATCATCTTCAAAATTCATAGCTTCACCTTGCGCAAACCTGACGGCGTACGGTTTATTTTTTCAAATGCCTTCCGGAAGGCTTTCCTTGCTCGCGCCAGCTTCGAGCGAACCGCCATTTCCGAGCAATCCATCTGCCCGGCGATTTGCCCGGCAGGTTGGTTATCGACATACTTGGCCAGCAGCAGGGCCTGATAATCGCCCGGCAGTTCACTCAAGGTGCATCTTACCAGTGCAGCCAACTCCTGCGATTCGAGAATATCCGGCGGCATGTCCGCTTTGGTATCAATCCAATCGAATTTCTCGCCGTCCAGCGAGGTCCACCATTGCTGTGCCCGGCTGAGCACGATATTCGGTTTTTGTTTGCGATAGTAAAGAGCGACCTGGCGCCTGGCGATTGTCCACAACCATACCCAGAGCGTGCCGCGATCAGGCCTGAAATTCCGTGCCGAGCGAGCAGCGGCAAGAAACGTCTCCTGGACTATGTCGCCTACTGTCGCCGCGTCACCGCCTACAAGCCGGGAGATATTTCTCAATACAGGCTCGGCGTACGCTTCGTACAGTTGCAGCCAGGCCTGGCGGTCGCCCTGCTGCAAACCACGTGCAATGTCTCGTTCTGTATTTTTATCCATGTACGGCCTTAATCAGCAGCGAAAACCATCGATGGGCCAACATTGGTCATAATATAGTTTGCGCTTCAGCTTCAATATGTGTCGAGGAAAATCTGCTTTTTGCGCTTCAGCGACTGATTATAGGAGTATCTCCGCAGAATGAAGAAAAAAATCAAAAAAAGCTTAAAGCAGTTTTTCCACAATAGCAGACGAAAAACGCAATGAATGTCCTTATCAATTCGATAGGCTGTGATTTTCCCGGCAGCGCTTTATAAAGTCGGCCTATAAATCAGTCGATTCGCAGGTAACAGTAAGAGATTTCGAGGTATTTACAATGGACGAAAATAGCGAGCGAAGAACAGAACAAAGACTGCGTTATTATTGGCCCATCTGGTTCGCCGAGAATGTCGATCACGCTCTCTCACAGGGGCAAATGGTTGATGTTTGCAGCAAGGGGGCGGCATTTACCTGTTATGCACAGGATGGCTGTCCCTATCCGGGACAGCATATAACCGCCCGTTTCAGCGTGCCGCAATACGGCCCCGATGATTCATTCGATATGGCCAACTTCACGCGGTGGGGCTATGTCTGCCGTGTGGATAACGTCAACAGCTTTATACGCCGAGTAGCCGTTCAGTTCGGCGAACCGCTGCCCTTCAAGCCCGGCGAACAAGCCGATAGCGAATCCGAAGCCCAGCAAATTATCGAGCCGGCAATGACGTAAACGAATAAGGCAAGAGCTGTTATTAATAATCAATACTCAGTTATTGATCCGATATTCGTTTGTCCTCCATCCTCTCTTAAAAGCTGTCAAGAATCCACTTTAGAAAATCTCCGGTTTTTGCTGTCAGCAAAAATCTATCGGTCCTGCTGATGGGGCGGATTGCGCTTGCTTCTTAAGCCAAAATGTAAGATGGTATGCGGATGACGGCACAGACTTGGTGCGAAATATCAAGAATTTAGCAAGTTGAAAGGGATAGCTATGCAGTGTCATGAAGTTGATTACGAGATCCTTGGGGACGATATGCAGATTGTCGAGATCGAGCTGGATCCGGGCGAAACGGTCGTCGCCGAGGCCGGAGCGATGAATTATATGCACGATGGGATTACGTTCGAGGCCAAAATGGGCGATGGCTCCGTTCCCGGCGAAGGAATCATGGGCAAGCTTCTCAGCGCCGGCAAACGAGTGCTGACGGGTGAATCAATTTTTATGACGCATTTCACCAACAGCGGCTCCGGCAAGAAACGCGTCTCGTTCGCCGCCCCTTATCCAGGGCAAATCATCCCGATCGATATGCAAAAGCATGGAGGTACGCTTTTATGCCAGAAAGACGCCTTCCTCTGTGCAGCCAAAGGCACCAAGGTCAGCATCGCTTTCACTAAGCGGCTCGGGGCCGGCTTCTTCGGCGGCGAGGGCTTCATTCTCCAGAAGCTGGAGGGTGATGGAATGGCGTTCGTGCACGCCGGCGGAACCGTCGTTCCTATGGATTTGAACGGCCAGACGATTCGCGTGGACACCGGCTGCATCGTTGCCTTCACGAGCGGCATCGATTATTCCATCGAGCGGGCCGGCAATCTGAAGTCCATGTTCTTCGGCGGCGAAGGTTTGTTCCTTGCTACCCTGCGGGGAACCGGCAAAGTCTATCTCCAGAGCCTGCCCTTCTCAAGGATGTGCAACCGAATCCTCGCCCACGC
>DAOVMB010000487.1 GCA_030630905.1 Sedimentisphaerales bacterium | reverse complement strand
TGATAAGCGCCCAGCTCGTTGAGGAACCAGTCGTACAAGGGCCGGTGGTTCTCAAATTCCAGCGGGCAGATCGAATGCGTTATCCGTTCGACGGAATCTTCGATCCCATGTGCCCAGTCGTACATCGGGTAGATACACCATTTGTCGCCGGTCCGGTGGTGTGACGCGTGCAGAATGCGATACATCACGGGATCGCGCATGTTCAGATTGGGATGCGCCATGTCGATTTTCGCCCGCAGGGTGCGCGAGCCGTCCGGGAATTCGCCCGCTTTCATCCGTTCGAGCAGATCCAGATTCTCCTCGACCAAACGATTGCGATAAGGGCTGTCCTTACCCGGTTTGGTCAACGTGCCGCGATACTGTCGTGTTTGCTCAGCCGCCAGGTCGCAAACATACGCTTTGCCCTTTTTAACAAGTTGCAATGCGTACTCGTACATCTGGTCGAAATAGTCCGACCCATAATAGAGATGCTCGCCCCAGTCCCAACCGAGCCAACGAACGTCTTCGATGATGGAGTTAACGTATTCCTGTTCCTCCTTCTCAGGATTCGTATCGTCGAAACGCAGATGGCACGGGCCGCCGAATTCCGCCGCGATGCCAAAATTCAGGCAGATGCTCTTGGCGTGTCCGATGTGCAGATACCCGTTCGGCTCCGGCGGAAATCGCGTCACCACCCGCCCATCCCATTTATTGGTTTTGGTGTCTTCGGCAACAATTGCACGAATAAAATCAAGTCTGGTCTCTTCATCTTTGCTCATTATGAGTAGTTCCTTGTTATCAGTTCGTTATTCTCCATAAGGAGTTCTTAAGACATTATTCATCATACTATAAATTATGAACTCTGTGGTCTGAAACAGACGAATGAAATCAGGACCAGAACAACTCCTGAGATAAACAGCAACATCCTGTTCCGCGGCTCGCTACAGCGTTTAAGCCACTCCGGCATGGCCGGCTCGGCGGATTCTCGGTTCGATTCTTCTATCAGGGCCTTGCGTGCGGCGGCCAACTGCCGGCTCGTCGCCCTTGGATAAACTGTATTCGGATCCTCATGTTTGGTGCCAAGTGTAGCCGGGGCAAGGCGGTCGATAACAAGATTAGGGTCTTCTTCCAGCCGCTCCAGCAGTACATCGTAGTCTGTGTTTAGAGATTCGAGCCGGTCCAGAGATTCCTGTGCCATTCTAAGGAGCTGTTTGTTTTGATAGTACTGTATCAAATCGTCACAGAGGATGGAGCTGCTCAGCGAGGCCGCACCGATACTGAAGAACAGAAAAAAGAAAACCGCCTGTATGACTTTTCGTCCCTGCATAGCTTAAGGTAAGTCGGCCGGCGAACCGCCCAAACATTTCTCCATAATACCTGAAATAAAGCACGCCATTTTTCTGAGAGATTATCGACTTTCGCCGATGCCGTCAAGGCCGGAGCGTAAAAGTTACTACGATAATATCCCTTTGAAAATTTTTTCTTGTCGCATTTCTGTCTTGAACTTGCTCTTAATAGTAGAAGCGCTTCTGTATGGAAAGGTTCCGACGTGCGAACTGATGCTGAACTGGTAAATGCTGTCTTAGATGGCGAAAAGCAGGCTTTTGCCGTACTTGTAAAACGTTACGAGCGGCCGGTACGCGCCGTGGCGCTGGACGTTCTGGGCGATTATCATTCCGCCGCGGATGTTTCGCAAGACGCTTTCGTAAAGGCCTACGATCAGATGGCCGGACTGCGAAAACCCGAAGCATTCGGTCCCTGGCTGATGAAAATAACCCGCAGATGCGCACTTGATTCGGCACGACGAAGGCCAAAAGAAACTCAACTGGAACCAAAAATCGCCGCGGCCACAGAAAGTCCGGACGGACAGCTTGACGAGAACAAACAGAGACTTTTAGCCGCCGTCGTTATACTGCCAAGGTCCGAAAAGCAGGTTGTAATGCTTCGCTACTTTGGCGACAACAGCGTCAAAGATGTCGCTGATATAGTCGGCCGAAGTGTCGGCACCGTAACCAAACAACTATCACGGGCACACAAACGCCTGAGAAAAATAATAGAAAGGTCATAAAGATGACAACTAAAGAAAATCTTAAAAAAGAACTGGAAGCATTAGGCCAGGCAATAGGTTCTGACAAAGTGCTTAGTCAAACCGTAATGAGCCGCATCAACGCCGGAACCGGTGCTGAATTCAACCGAATTGAAAGGAGATTTACAATGAGTCGTTTAACGAAATTAGCCGCTGCGTCGGCGATAATAATGGCAGTGGCGCTGTCAATAACAATTGTAGACAAGCTGGCGTCGCCGGCTTATGCAATCGTACAAACTGTAGAGGCCTTCGAGAATGTCCGGTTTATGCATATTGTACAGCGTGACAAAGCTGGGAATATTGAAGATGAGAGGTGGATTGAAATCGGGCCGGACGGCACTCAGGCCCGGTATCGTCAAGATACGCCGCCGAATTTTCTCGCGGTGGATGATCGTAAGACCGTCTTTGCTCACTCCAAAGATAAAAACACAGTAGTGCTGTACGACCCAGCCGATCAATGGTATACGTGGATCCACAATCTTGGTACATTTTTCAAAGATTTAGCCGGCGACGCCAACGTTACAATTGAAGAAAACGTCGATTATTGGGGCAGGAAGGCACATCTGGTACGGTGGCTTAAGTTGAATATAGATTGTTACATTGATCCGGAAACCAAGCTTCCTATTGCTATGGCCGGTTATGAAATCAGCTATGAAGAGCCCCCGGAAGGCATCTTTAACATTCCTGCTATTCCTGATGGTGTAATGCTCGTAGATAAGCGGCCCGGTGTTCCAGAGACAACGGAACCTAAATGGATGGAAAAGGGTGAAATT
>DAOVMB010000159.1 GCA_030630905.1 Sedimentisphaerales bacterium | reverse complement strand
TGCTTTGCCGAAGCCTGATTCGGAAAATAAAGAATAAGAGGGGGTTTTGCAGAAACCTCAGCAATAATAGTTAAGGAGAATAATTTTGCTTTTTACAATCAGCGGTAAACATATCGAAATAACGGAATCTATCAAAAAGCACGCAGAGGAAAAGGTATCCAAGCTTCCCAAGTACTACAATAGCATCAATCAGGTTGAAGTTGTCATAGATGGCGGTCAGGGTGGTGGTGCGAGAGTAGAAATAATTGCGAGAGCCGAGCACAGCAAGGTTTTTGTCGGTACTGAAACAGGTGAAGATGCTTACCGGTGCATTGATATGGCTGTCCATAAGCTTGAACGGCAGCTCAGAAGAGCAAAGAGTAAGGAGCGAGACAATAAGCACTCAGGCAGTCACCCAGACGATTACCAGGACAGTTCGGAATTAACATAGGTCGCATATTGACGGTATATGGTTTTTGATTTGTCCGGTTAGGTGGTTAAGGATAACATTGAGTGGATAATATGAAATTTAGGGATATTGTCTGTTTTGAGGCAACAATTACTGAATTGCAGGCCTCCGACCGTGACGGTGCGATAGTGGAGCTTGTTTCGGCGATTGATAAATCCGGCAGGCTCGGAAAGGGCAAATGTAAAGAAATTGCGAGGGAAGTAATAAAAAGAGAAAATGAAGCCAGCACCGGGCTGGGCAAAGGCATTGCTGTGCCTCATGTAAAGCATAAAGCCGTTAAAGACGTAATTGCCACAATCGGGCAGAGCAGTGCCGGGATTGATTTTTTCGCTCTCGACAAACAGCCGGTTTATTCGGTAATCCTTTTAGTCAGCTCTGTGGACGATCCTGACAAACATTTGCAGGCAATGGAGAGTATTTTCAAACATTTGCAGAAGGAACGGTTCCGCAAATTTCTCAGGCAGTGCCGTAGTACTCAGCAGATTGAAGACCTTCTCAACGAAGCCGATGAAGATCCATCTTTGTAGTAATGTAGTTTGATTGGTATAAGATGGAGAAACGGGATCGTAAAGATGCAGGCGGAAGAAGATATATTGGAAAACGTGGTGTATGATACGGAACTTGAGATAAAAAACGCCGAAGGACTTCACATGCGCCCTGCGATGAAGTTTGTCGATATCGCAAACCGGTTTGATAGTGAGATTAACGTTAGCAATGGTGAAACTAATGTTGACGGTAAGAGTATAATGCAGATAAGCATGCTCGCGGCAACTTGTGGGACGAAATTAAAAGTCAGAGCTAAGGGTCCGGATGCCCTGGAAGCAATTAATGCTTTGAAAGAGTTAGTGGAAGAGAAGCATTTCGATGAGCCGACACCAAAAAGATAGCGAACAGCAGGTATAAGTGAAATAAGAGAAGCTCACTATGGAAATCAAAAAGGGCATAGCTGTTTCGCCGGGCATTTCTATTGCCAAGTCGTTGATTATTGACTCCGAAGACTATCGCATTCCCCGCCGGCTAATTAAGTCTTCTCAGCGGATGGTTGAGATTCAGCGCACGAGAAATGCCTTCAAGGACGCGATCGGTGAATTGACTCAGCTTGAGGCGGCGCACGACCGGAGCGGAGGCGGCAAGATAAAAGATATTTTTGCGGTGCATTTGCGTTTCCTGCACGACAGAAGCCTGCGAAAAAAGGTGACGGATCTGGTTCACGCCGAATCGGTGACGGCAGAGTACGCCGTATCTACCGTCCTGCGTGAAATTGCGTCGCATTTCGCCAAGGAGAAAGACGCCTATATGAGCGAACGAGCGGCGGACATCTACGATATTGAAAGGCGTCTGCTCAAACAACTGCTCGGTAAAAAGCGCGAGGATGTCGGACATCTGACCGAAGAGGTCGTGATCGTTGCGCGGGAGTTGAGTCCTACTCAAACTGCCGGCTTCGACAGGAAATACGTCAAGGGCATTGCCAGCGATGCAGGCGGACGCACCAGTCACGCTGCCATTGTTGCTCGCTCATTAGGCATACCGGCAGTCGTGGCCCTGGAAGATCTTACGGAATATACGAGCGGCGGAGACATCGTTATTGTCGACGGCAATCGCGGCATCGTAATCGTCAATCCGGATGACCAGACGATCCGGCAGTACGAGGAGTATTCGAAGGAATTCGCAGAGCTTGAGCACAGACTTGACGAGATTAGACAAGAGCCCGCCGTCACGCGGGATGGGACTGAAATCACGCTGCTCGGTAATATTGAGTTTCCGAATGAGGCCGAAGTCGTTCTGGAAAAGGGAGGTGCCGGCATCGGCCTGTACCGAACCGAGTTTCTGTATCTTAATACCGAAAGCGAGCCTACCGAACAGGACCATTATGAGGCTTATGCCGAGACAGTTCGCGTTTTCGCCGACAGGCCTGTCGTCATTAGAACGCTGGATCTCGGCGCCGACAAATATACGCAAAGCAAACGTTTTGCCCCTGAGCCCAACCCTTTTTTGGGGCTGAGGTCCATAAGATTTTGCCTGCAGAACCTAACGCTGTTCAAGAAGCAGTTGCGTGCTATTTTGCGAGTCTCGGTTCTCGGCGAGGTCAAGATTATGTTCCCGCTTATCACAAATCGCCAGGAGCTTATGCAGGCGAAGATGATTTTGCACGATGTGATGGAAGACCTCGATGAAGAATCCATACCGTACAACAGGAACATTCAGGTCGGCATAATGATTGAAACTCCCTCGGCGGCTTTGACAGCTTATTCGCTTGCCAGCGATGTTGACTTCTTCAGTATCGGAACGAACGACCTTACTCAATATACCCTCGCCGTTGACAGGGGCAACGAATTAGTCTCTATGTTGTATTCGACGGTGGATCCGGCCGTGCTGCGACTCATCAGGAACGTCATTCAGGATGCACACAAAGCACAAATCGACCTGAGCGTGTGCGGCGAGATGGCGTCCGAGCCGGAGTATATCATGCTGCTGATGGGTCTCGGCGTCAGAACGATTTCGATTGCATCGCCGATGATACCGGAGATAAAGCAGATTATTCGCTCGGTCACGATAGAATACTGCAACAAAGTAGCCAGAAAAGTGCTCGGCATGGATTCCGAAAGGCAGATCTCAGCCTACCTTCGCAACGCCGCAAGAAAAATCCTGCCCGAAGCCTTTTAGTTCTCGTTGGTGGTTTAAAACAGCTTTGCAAGCCAGTTCCAGGGCGAAATCCCCAGCAAAATTATGACCGGCTGGCAGCAGAAACCGATCAGGGCATAAAGCCACATGTCCTTGAATTTTCGGTCTGCACCTTTTTCGCGGAACTTTTGCCATAACGGATAAAAAAACACAAGCGGAATCCCTGAATATAGGCCGCAAAGAAAAACGGCGAGACGCCATTCGAAACTCAGTGGCTCGGCCGCCACCACGTGGGCCGCTTCTTCAAGCGCCTTTGCTCGCTGATGCAACTGCTGCTCAAGATCGGTCAGGTGCTCAGACGTAAAATGCCGGTCAGTCAGTTCGATCCTTGCAAATTCAAGGGCTTCCGGAAGGTGTGTTTGTATCCTTGAATATTCGAGCAGGTCGATATCCGGCAGACTATGTATATATTTTTCTACTTGCCTTTCCATAATCTGTCTCCTCTGGAAGACAAACCATATTGGCAAATCCCGTAGTCGGCGCAAAGTTACCAATATTGCTGGCATTTTGCGGAATTATACCCAAAATTGGCTGAAAAAGCAAGAGAAAAATAAAGGATTTTAATTGGCTCCTGGTCGTTTATGCCTGCTATCGGTTAATTTGCAGTGTGCCGGGGCCGACAATTTCGGCTTCGACTTTGCCGGTTTTTTCGTTCATTTCGATCCCAACGACGAGGATACCGTTGTAATAGCAAGGCTGAGATTCATCGCCCTTAACCTTTATGATAGCGGTCTCGTGATCGTAAAACAATTCGCTGCCGATAAATTCATTATTCTTATCTTCATATTCAATTCCGCCTGTTGCAGTCAGCGTCGAGAGCTCCGTTTGACCTCCGGGCACTTTATAAAGCGAGGCCTCGATATGAGACGCTTTAGCAGAGACATGTTCATCATACCGGCCATCTACGGCGGGAAAGTAATCCATTCGTAACTTTTCCTGCGAACCGGTATCGGCAACGATTCGATTCTCCCGGATGAAATATGTCAAAGTATCGAATCCATCTAAAACCGCCCAGCATGGTTTTTGCATACTGAATCGGCCGACCGGTTCGTTTGGCTCCGGGGCCTTGGAATTATTGAGCTCTATGACGCCCGGACCGGTCGCTAAAAATTCTTGCCGGACGGCGTCGTAGTCGAACCTGCTGCATTCCAGCTCTACGCCGCCGAGCAATTTTGCAGAATTAGCGTCTTGGACCTGCCCTGCAAAAGCACCTCCGGCTTTCGCGGTTTTGGTCGTCGCGAGCCTGACCACGCTGCCGGTAGCGGTAAGATGTTTTATGCCGGCGGCAGGCCCTGGTGAGCGGTCATTCATATCCATTGGCAGATCGACGATTATCTGTTCCGACAAGAGCATGTACTTTTCCAGGACATTCGGATCTTCCCGAAGCATCGTACAGCGGGAATCACCCTCAAAAACAATCTGATTCGAAGCGGCCAGGAAGCGCGCCTGCTTCTGTGCGTTGACCGTGACAGGAAGCGGCTCTATATTTGTATCCGTACTGTTTGTGTCTTCCATATAAAACACAAGTTCAGCCGGTCCGGCAGCAAACATGTCAGGTTGTTTGGACTTGTCTTCGGGCAGATTCACCGTAATCTCAGGAGCGGAAAACGTGACATCTTTTGGCTGGGACAAACCGCTCTGCGGCATTGTCACCAGGCAATCGCCCTCGAAGACGACCTTATTCGAAGCATGAGAAAAGCTCGCTCCCTTCCGTGCGGTCACCTTTACCGGTACGGGCGCCTCGTTGGTATCTGCGCCTGATGCAGAACCTACGTAAAATGTAAGTTCCGACAAACCATCGGCGATACCATCTCCGGTTGTTGCATTGTAATCAATCCTTCGAGTGAAGAACCTGGTTTTTCCCGTGTCATTATCAAGCTCACCAGGAACTTCGGTCCCCAATTCTCCCTCTTCAACTCCGTCTGCGGATGGATCTTCCCTCGCCCTGGCAGAGTCTCTCGGCACAACTATAAAACCATTGTCACAAGTTACCACGATATTTCCAAGCTGCTTGGCGGGCACATTTGGCTCGGCCGGCCCAGGGACGGTGACGTCCGGTTCACTGGTGTTGTCAGCGGCCTGCCGGTCCGGTTTGGCGGTCGCGGCAGCCGCTTGGCCGTCATCCGTACTGCCGGCGTCAACCTCACCGGACTGATCGGTAGAGGTCTTTGACCAGAAAATGTCGTTGATGCAGAGTTTATCGCTGGTGAAAATCAGTTGTTCGGGAGTATTGACGAGCACATTTTTACTAAAAGTGCATTTGTAATAAACGCCCTGTTCTTGTGCGGTCTGCGGTTGGGTATCCGGGGTTGATGCTTCTGTTTTTTGAGTACCACCGGCGAGAGAAACCTCGTCCGGCTGTTGCGAGGCGGCATTTTTCGCGGCTTCGGCGGGGGCTTCGTCACGGACCTTGCTGGTAGAAAACATGGCTACCTGTGAGCCTTTTATTTGCAAACTATCCAAATCGTTAATTTTAAAATATTCAAGTCGCTCGGTCTGTTCGTTATAAATAAGCTCCAGGCCGGTGCCGTTCATCCGGATGTCCTCGGAAACAAATTTGACCGGCCCTGCCGTCGATAGCCGTGACTTTTCGCTTAGAAAAATAATGCTGTCAAGATAAACGTAGCTTTCTTTGACGTCGCCCGGCGGCCCGGAAATAATATGAACGACCACATTCGAAGTAAACGTTGCGTCCTTTGGAGTCGTTCTGCCGACCGCAGTTTCGACCTGGACTTTTCCATTGTCTGCCGTGACGTAACATTTGAAATTACGCCGGTAAATATTCATATACGGCTTTTCAATGTCCCAGATGTCCCTGGCTTCATTCAGAAGTTTCTCGAAGCCGAATTCCCGCTCGACTTGCTTGTCCTCGTTGAGGGTAACGTATTTGGCTTTCCGGACGGGACCGAGCCCGACATCGCCGATCTTGCCAATCTCACTGTCGAAACCGATGGCGTTAGCATCGGCGGCGGACTCGATGATATCGACTTGCTGACCGGTATCAATTGAGGGCGAACTGCTTAGGCGATTGTAGAGCAGGTATGCTCCAAGCACGGCACACAGCGAAACGAACCCTATAACGAACTTACGCATCTCGACAACCTCTTTTCGCCGCTACGGCAGGTATCTTTTCATCAGACCCTGCCATCCGCCTGAATTTTTCAGAATGTATTCTATAACTTCCCGCACGGCGCCGCTGCCGCCCGG
>DAOVMB010000491.1 GCA_030630905.1 Sedimentisphaerales bacterium | reverse complement strand
GACAAGTTTCTGACTAAAGACGGCTTTCTTTCAAAGAAGATAATGCCCGACTATCTGCATCCGAACGAAGCGGGCTACAAGATATGGGCCGAAGCCATCGAACCGAAGGTGGCCGAACTGATGGGCGAGAAGTTTAAGAGCCCATAACAAAATGAGATGAATGTCATTCTGAACGGAGCGTAGCGCAGTGAAGAATCTCTTTCACACGTTCTAATCCCAGATGCTTCGCTTCGCTCAGCATGACAACTTAAGAATGAAATTTTTATTTTGTTAGACGCTCTAAAAAATAATCATAAATGCTTGGTCGATATTATTCCGGAAGTGAGACTCAGCCTTATAGCTGAGCGAGGATAAATGGAATATCCCGATTGGAGGTGCCGGAGATGGCCGCTATGTTTTTTCATGTTGAGCAGCGAAGGGCATGGGTCAGGACGAGTACGCACACTATCGTCTATGATCACGATCCGGACTACATGCGTTTTGCACGGGATCCGAGCGGCAAGGTAAAACGAATGCTGCGGATATGGCTCGCCGAGCGCAATGCCGAGAGGCCATTGCTTCGTGCTTATCTCGGCACCGTCACCTTCTGCTTCATGAAGCCTTCTTTTCGAGATCTGTGCCGGCTTTTTCATCTCACGACCGCCGCGGCAAAAGCCGCCGGCCAGTCGGCCAGGGCACTCCGGCATGAACTGGCAGACCTGCTGCGTGAGTATATGTACGAAGAATACCAGGAGCCCGACCTCACATAAAGCATGCCGTGGCACGGCCATCCTGGCCGTGTCTTCATGGGCTGGAAGCCCATGCCACTACTCACACACGCCTTCAACAACACTCGTACGGACTGTCGTGGTAGATCGGCTTATGCAGAGATTCGCCGCGGGCGACCCGATCTTCTTCCCTTTGGAAAAGGGACATGCACGTTTGGGCCGTCTCCTGCAGCTTCTGAGTTTCGGCATCGGTGATAGGCTTATAAGTTCGTCCTGCTTCAATTGCCAGATTGAGAAGGTCGAGGAATGAAGGCGGTATTCCCGCGACGACCTGCTTTTGAGACAGGGTGAATCGCATCGCGGCATTAGTTTCTTCCTGAGTCTCGGTCGAGCGGTACCACCATTTTCGAGTCCTTTCGGCGCCCGGCGGCCAGGGGCCTTTCGACAACGGCTTGATTGCCAGCACCGCCGCTCCCTGCTCATTCGCAAGCTCAAGCACCGCCTTGCCGAATCCTATCTTGAACATCTCGACGAAATTGATGGGGAACATGACCGTATCGAAACGAAAGCCCTTCATGGCCTCGAGCGCTCCTTTGGTCGTGTGGGCGGAAAAACCGATGTAGCGGATTTTGCCCTGCTCTTTCGCTTTGAGAATGGCCTCCATCGCGCCGCCGGGGCCGAGCGCCTGTTTTACCTCTTCCGGCGTGCGAATGTGGTGCAGTTGATACAGATCGAAATGGTCGGTCTTGAGCCTTACCAGCGAGCGTTCCAGCTCCTTTAGCGCGCCGTCCTTATCACGCATCTTCGTCTTGCAGGCCAGGAAGATTTTGCTGCGGTCGATATATTGTAGTCCGATGCCCATCTTTTTCTCGCAATCACCGTCCTTACCGTATGCAGGTGCGACGTCGTAATAATTAACACCCCGCTCGAAGGCGTCGCGGATTCCCTCGTTACAGCGGTCCTGCTCGTAATGGGTAAGGGCCAATCCCGGAAAACCTACAATCGAGATTTTCTCGCCGGTCCGCCCGAGCACCCGCCTCGGCAGTCCGGCTACTTTTTCGTCCCCGCTATTTGAGGATGACTTGTCCGCACTTAAGGCTGGCTGCACGCCAAGAGCCAAACCCCCGGTGACACCGCCTACGACTTTCAGGAATGACCTTCTCTCCATGATAAACTCCTTGTCTTTGGATATAAGTGTTTAGCCTTGCTTAGCCCAAATCGACCGTTCTTAAACCGAATACTCCAATTAGTCTCAACGTAACAACATGGCACAATTTGTCATTCCCGCGGAAGCGGGAATCCACTTTACTGCTACATTCCTGGATCCCTGCTTTCGCAGGGATGACAGAATGACACTGTCATTTTGAGTTACCTTATCCGGAAACATCCTTCGGCTCGAACAATCGCAGACTGTACGATTCCGGAAAAGCTCCAAATCACAGACGCCATTATAAAAGGTTAATAAACGTTCTGTCAAGACCGGAAGCGATTGCTTTGGTTCCTGCTGCATAAGCTCCGGGTGCAGGTAGCCGTTACAAGACCGTGCTCTTTCGTTTGATTAAACCGGTAATTTCTTTTCCCATGGATTGGCTTTTCGCGGCGTGTATCCGGGTCGGGCATCCTTTTCGGGCATGGTGTCCACGACGGCTTGAAATTTCTTGATCGCGGCACGCTCTTCGACTTCGCTCACCCTTCGACTTCGCTCAGGGTGAAGAGGGGCTTTCTTCATGCCGAGCGAAGACGAGACATCGGATTTCGTGCCGGCTATCAGGTTCTTCTGTTCTAAAGGATCCGATTGCAGGTCGTAAAGCTGCGTGATTTTTCGCTGCTCGCTCACCCATACTTTGTACCGCTTGTCGCGAATGACCCGCTCGGTGTAATCGGCCTTGCCGCGGACACCTTTCTCATCCAGCCTGGCTGCTCCATGCCCAAGGGCCATAATCCACTTTCGATCGGAGTCTTTTGTTTTACCGAGCAGAAGCGGAGCAATAGAGACGCCGTCGATCTTCAGGTCTTTCGGGACCTCGGCATCGCCCAGCTCGGCAAAGGTCGGCAGCAGGTCAGTGAAGTCCGTCAGCGCATCGGTGACGACTCCCTGCGGTACGAGACCGG
>DAOVMB010000088.1 GCA_030630905.1 Sedimentisphaerales bacterium | reverse complement strand
GATGCTCGCAGTGTCGGCAGGGCATTGAATATTAGTTCGGCGGCGGTGGCGACACGGCTTAGCCGGGCGAGAAAACAGTTACGTCAGTTTCTTGACGAACAGGAGGTACGCAATGGATAAAAATTGCGAAAAAATTCGCGAACACCTTGCGTGGATGATAAGCGCATATCTGCCGGTCGAGCAGAAGATATACGTTGACGATCACCTTGCCAAATGCCCCCATTGCCGGGAATATCTCAAGCAGCTCAAAGCCGACCATCAGATGCTGATCCAGTACGCAGGGTCATTTGAATCGACGATTTCCGGATTAAAGGAGAAGGTGCGCCAGGCGACGCAAAATCGCCCGGTCAAGGTCACGAGCCGGTCAGGCGTGTGGCTAAAGGTTGCAGTTGCCGCGGCAGTGGTGATCGTCGCCAGTATCGGGTTAATGTTGTCAGGCCAAAGGGACGATGCGAGCGACAGAGGGCACGGTATTGTCGCTACGAAGGGATTAGAAGATTTCCAAAAGCAGGTCGAGACCGGAAAGGTTCACACAGACATCGCAGTGACCGAGCCGGTCGCAGCACCGGCGATAGCGGAAGAGTTTGCCGCCGGTATTGAAGCGGTTAAGGGGATGTTTGAGGCGGGCAATGTCAAGGGGCTTGCTGCTTTGGCCCGGTCGTCCAGTGCAAGTGTCGCCGAAAGGATCGCCGCGGTAAACTATCTTGCCATGACGGGCGACGAAGAGGTGGTGGTGTTGCTTGAGGAACTGATGGCAGGGTCCATCGAAGAAGAGGACATATTCGAAGCGATCATAGCTTCGCTCGAAAAGGTCAAAGAAGAAATGGCAGCCAGAGATGCCGCGTCCATTGATGTCGCTTCGGGAACAGATAACACGCCAAAGGCAATTGTCACCGCCGGTGTCGGTGAAGATCATGGTTTGGGCCTGACCGTATTGGTGGTAAATTCAAACGGCAAGCCGATCGAAGGGGCCAATGTTCGTTTCGGACGAAAGAAAAGCAGCAAAGCTATCACTGATGCTAATGGCAGATGCTGGGTAAAGTTTAAGAAAGCAAATCTCGAATATTTGAGTCTTGCGGCGAGCAGGGCAGGTTTTGTGCCAATGATGTTTGCCTGGCATGTTGACCAGGGAACTAAGATACCTGAGAAATTCACATTTGCGCTTGAAGAGGGCATTGTGATCGGGGGCAGCGTCGTTAACGAAAGGAACAAGCCGATCAAAGGTGTTGAGGTAAAGCTTCGTATAAATACTGAAGACTCGAGAGAGAAACCATGGCCATATATTAGTGATGTCTCGGTAACTACGGACCGTAAGGGCAAATGGACGACCGACATAATACCGAAGGAGATCGACGATTACAGGCTGTATATCAATCTTGCTCACAGCGGTTATGTCGACGACAAAGTATGGGGCAGAAGAACAAACTATACGACAGAGCAGTTAAAGACCCAAACAGCAGTGATGGTCATGAAGCGGGGCGTAGCTGTCGGCGGTTATGTAGTTGACGAAACCGGAGAGTCTGTCGTTGATGCGGCGGTTATGATAGGCGAAAGCCGGTATTCAAGTGCGTCAAAGAAAAAGACTGATGAAAAGGGACTTTTTGTTTTTGAGAATCTTTCAGGAGGGATAAATTTCCTTACGGTTCAGGCGGACGGGTTTGCACCTGAATCCATGGAAATAAACATGGCAAGGCCGATGGAACCCGTAGGGGTTGTGCTGATCGCCCCTGCTACTATTGCTGGAAGGGTTACAGAGCCTGATGGCAGGTCCATCGAAGGCGCACGGGTAAGTATCGACAAATGGAGGGGGATCAGTACCGCCGAAATTAAAACATCAACCGATGCCGACGGTAAGTTCGCACTGAACGATGCGCCATGGGATGAAGTTGAGCTTGGCATATACAAACAGGGCTATATGAGTATTTGTGGCATGGACGCTGTTGCCGGCGGTGAGGAATACAAAATTATCATGTACGATTCCCTTAAGGTCAGCGGGATGGTTTCCGATGCTGTGACGGGTGAGCCGATAGAAAAGTTTATGGCGGTCAAAGGTATCGATTGGGGCAGGAAAAACAGTTCTCGACATTGGTTACGTGACCGCTATAACATCAAGCATTTTACGGGCGGTGAGTACGAGATGGAGTTTGACCGCCCCTATCCAGGTCACGTCATTCGAATAGAGGCTGAAGGTTATGAACCGAGTATTTCGCGGATATTTACCAGTGATGAGGAAACCGTAACTTATGACTTTAAATTAAGCGCAGGCGATGGTGTCAGCGGTGTGGTCTATCGGCCAGATGGTAAGCCGGCGGAGGGCGCAGAGGTTTATGTTGTTACGGCAGGCAGGTACTTAGACTTTGAGAATAATCGCAACCGCCGCAAGAGGAATAGTGTTTACGTCAGGACGGGCGCAGATGGCAGATTCTCATTTGTACCGCAGACGGAAGAGTTTGTCCTTGTGGCTATGGGTGACGAAGGTTTTGCAAAAGTTTTCGAAGAAGAACTCGGCGAATCTTCCGCGATACATCTTCAGAAGTTCGGTAGGGTCAAAGGCGACCTTTATATAGGTACTAAGCCCGGCGTTAATGAGAGCGTCGTTTTGTACTATTCGTTGCCGCATGTCAGCAAAGGGCCACGGTGCTCACTTCGTTATAAGGCTGTGACCAATAAGAAAGGTAAATTCGTCATTGAAAATGTTGCACCCGGCAAAATACAGGTCGCTCGTGTTCTCAGGTTAAGTGCCAGAAGCACCACCTATACTCGTAGCGAACAGGTCGAACTGCTGCCCGGTAAGACAGTTTTTGTTTCGATAGGCGGAGGCGGCAGGCCGGTCATCGGCAAATTTGTTGCTCCTATGGGTTACACCAGCGTTGTGGACTATAGTATGGCCCATCCGAAAATACAAGCAGGGCGTCCGGAAATGGACGTATCTGAAATCTACAATATATACGAGCAATTCACTCTTCCCATGCCGGATAACTTTGACTCGATGACCGTTGCAGAGGCTCTTCAGTGGCATCAGGAATGGATGCAGAGCGATGAAGGCAAGGTCTTCCAGGAAGAGATGCAAGAGAAGATACAGGAGAATATGCCAGCTCGTGAGGATGCAAATAAATACTACAAAATAATCGTTCAACCTGACGGCAGTTTTCGAGCTGATGATGTCCCGCCGGGCGATTATGTTATTGATCTAAGAGTTTATGAAAGAAAAGATCAACATAGGTATGATCGAAATAAACCTATCGGCAGAATAAAGCATGAGTTTACGCTGCCGGAACCCGCCGAAGGTGACGAAGATAAACCCTTTAACCTTAGAAAGCTTCGCCTTGATAGCGAAATACTGCCTGTCCCAAGCCTTGTCGGTCAACCCGCTCCTGATTTGGTTGCCGAAAAGCTCGAAGGCGGCACGTTCCGTCTAAGCGACTACCACGGTAAGATCGTGCTGCTTAACTTCTGGATGGTTCAAGTGCGTGAAAGCACAGAAGCAAAGATGGAGAATATAAGGAGCATCTATGACAGTTTCGCCGATGAAGACAGCTTTGAACTGATAGGGCTTACCTACGGTGGTTTCGGGGTGTACGGCAGTGAACTTGTTCAAAAGTATGTCGACGAAAAAGATATCCCTTGGCAGCAGGCGATAATGAAGATGGGTGATTTTTTCACCTTTCCAATAGATTTCGATTTGAATAAGTTTCCGTTCAATGTGCTGATCGGACCGGATGGTAAGATCATCGCTGCAGGCCTTGAAGGCGACGAACTTAAGGCAAAAGTCGCTGCCGCAATCGCCAAAGCCAAAGAGCCGCAGCAAACGCCAGTGCCCTGACTGCTCGTTAAACCAACAAAAATCGACATTCAAAAAGCTGACCTCTGCCGGGGTTAGCTTTTTTATGTTGACTTTTTTGTCTGAAATAGCCGAAAATTTAATAGAACCTAAAAAATTACCGTTGCGCATAGGCCTGTTATTCAGTCTATAATAGTAGCCGGTGAGGTTAAGCGACTCCTGAGGATATGTATTTGACAGATAATCGTAATAAACTTCTTGAGACATTGGACAGGGACGGGGCAAGCCTGTTTGCGCTTTTTGTGCGGATCACGCTTCGCGAAGACGCCGCCGAGGAACTTATGCAGGAGCTTTTCTTGAAATTGCGTCTGGCTCGTAACATCGACCGTGTGGTCAACCCAAGCGGATATGTACGCAGGGCAGCGATAAATCTTGCGTTTGATTGGCGGAAGAACAAGCGAAATTATGCGCCACTTGACGAGGCAAGCCCGCAGCCAACTGGCGAGCAGTCACCGCTTGCCGAACTTGTTCGCAGGGAGGAGTTAGAGGAGATATTGGACGGTATAGCGAAATTGAAGGGCCAGGGGCGTGAGGCGTTTGTTATGCGGCACATCCAGGGAAAGAGTAACGACGAGATCGCCGAGCAGTTGCAGATGACTTCTCATCATGTCCGTTCGCTGTGCCACAGGGCAATGGTAAAACTTCGAAGAATATTAAGGGCAGGCGAGAGTATGGGACTTGAGTACTGATGTCGAATTTTGACGAAAGAAAAATACTGCGAAGGCTAAACGAGATCGCGCAGATAAAGCCGGCCGCCGATGCAACCCAGCGGGCACTGGATAAGGTGCGCCAGCAGATGGCCGACGATACCGGCTTGGACGAAGAAAGCGATCTCGGCCTGGAACATAAATTAGGCCATAAAAAGTTTACCATTAAGAGAGCGATCATGGCTGTTGCGGCGGTGATCGTTGTAGCGCTGGTTATTACGGTTGGGCTGATGCTAACGTCCGGCGACAAAAGCAAGGGCAGTGAAGCTGCGAAGACGGTTTTGTCGGATAAGACGGGGATAAGAACAGATGAAAGGACGGTCGAGAGTACGAGATCGCCGGTAGAGGTCCAGGCGTTTCTTGAAATGATCGAGGAGGTTTTCGCGGCAGGCGATGTAAGTGAGGCAGTTACGCTGATCACCCAAGCCAGCGACGAACAAAGGGACGCCGCGATGGGCCTCTTAGGCAGACTTATGAAAGAACATGCCGCCCAGATCGCCGCCGCTGCCGATAAAGTAACCGACAAGCCGACCGAAACTCCGGATGAACCGATAACGGACAAGGAAGACTTAGACACAAAGCTGGACAGCGATGAAACTACTGCCCCGAAAGACGACACGATCATTGTCAAGGAAGGAACCGGCATATTCAGCGGTACCGTAATAGACGAACACGGCAAACCGGTTCCAGACGCAACGGTGCATGTAAAGGGGCGTGACAACCGCAAAAAAATAATACCTGCTGGTATTGCTGATACAAATAAAAATGGTATTTTCGTTGTGCATGTTCCACCGGACAAAATGCCGCTTGATATGCCCGTAGCGATATGGGCATATGTTCAAGGTGACAGTAGCCGTGTAGCATGGACATTGTTCCGCAGTGAAAAGGATCAACTTGAAGATGAAGTCGATGGCCAACTTGGCATCGAGATACCAGGCAACCCTGGCGAGATGGACCTCGATGAATATGGACGCAGATGCCAGGGAGCAAGCGGAATTATTTTGCAGATGGAAAAAGCTGGTAGGATATTCGGAACGGTCACGGATGTGTTGGGAGATAGCGTTGCCGGGGCAAAGGTGAAAATCTTTTTCAGTCTTGAAAAAAGACCGGACCGTCAAAAATATCTACCTTCTGATCTATGGAGTCCTGAGACTACCACAGATAAAGATGGTTATTATAAAGTTGGCAATCTGCCGAGGCTATGGGGTAATAAAGCCTGGACGGTTAAAGTCATGTCTGACGATCATAGTTGGCTGCTTAATCATTTCAGAAGTGAAGGTACGCAGAACGAAAAACAACTTGATGTCGAGTTGCTGCTTGCCGGTATTACGGTTAAGGGTACAGTCGTTGACAATTACGATAACCGGCTTGCCGATAGAAGGATTAACATACAGCCGGATCGCAGCTATGGCGATATTGTTTCCAGTAATTGTGAAACGAACTCAGATGGGGAGTTTAGCGCAGCAAATTGCGCAATAGTTGAAAGATTGATAGTTCAAGCCCGATTGTCAAATAATACATACAAAACGGGGACGGAAGAAGATAAAAACTTTGTTTACTACCCGGACGTTACTGCGGAGATTTTTATCGAAGAGGATAAGTTTGAATATGATGTTGAACTTGTCGCCACGCTGCCGGAGATAACTATCGAGGTAGAGGTCGTCGATCCTAATAATAATCCTTTGGCGTATTTTCCGGTTATGGTTACAGGTGCAGGTGTTTCAGATCAATGGCGTATAGACGAAAACTTTACGCAAAGAACGGATGAAGATGGGCAGTGCATATTTACGAACGTACCGGAAACAACCGACCTTAAGCTGATATTCGCGGGCGATACGCCCGTACCCGGCGATAGCAATCTGAATGTAGAACAGAAAGAAACCGTAGAAAGACCGGCGCTACTGTACCGAGCCGCTGAACGGGTGGAAGTGCCTATCATTGTTGTAGCGGGCCAGAAAAACTATAAGGTTCAGGCACGGATCCCGCTCCGCTTGAACCAGGATCATCCCCTCGGTACAGAACAGAACCCCTGATGTTTAGCGCCTGAACCCCGCTTCAACTTCCATGCGCCTTCTTTGTGATAATCGTTCAACGGATGGTTACGCGGCTTTGGGCCTTCTGAGATGGAAATCCCATCGTTTCCAGATGAAAGGTAATCAGTAAGAATTTTGATTATTTTTGACTCATCGCATCCCTTATCCTTTTTGGAGTAGGTGTTTGGTAGTACTACTGTGAGTGGAAATCATAGACGGCGGACCAGGTTTGGTCGGTTGTGATGGTTATCGCTCCTTCGGCTTGGTAATCCTTATCGAGCCAGCCGGTAACGTATATTGTGCCGGTTTCGAGGGAAGGGTTGACGGTATGTTCGGCGGCGAATTTTTTTGTGTATTTGCCCTTTGCGATGAAGAAAAGTTTTGATTTGTCGGTGCCGCTTTCGTCAATGAATTTTTTGGTGACGTCGATGTTGCCGGTGAAATCGGCGTCGAAGGCGTAATGGCGCGATTCGTGTTGGTATTGGCAGGACCAGGTGCCGTCGATGGCGCCGGTGTATTTAAAGTTGAGTGTGATCTCGCCGCGGCACGCATCGTCGCGGATTACGGGGGCGAGTATTGTGAAATCGTCGTCGATGGTAGGCTTGGGGGGAGAGGGCAATTTGATAAGTTTGTCGCCGCTGGCGAGGCGGTCCTCCTGACGCCAGGGAACCTCTTCGGGTTGGGCTGGGAGGCGGCCCGTGCCGAACATGGCGCGAAAGTCCATGGCGTAGAGTATTAGCAATATTGCCATGCCGATGAGCAGGGCTATGAGGATCGAGCCTTTTTTCATGATCGCTCTCCGATCATCTGGCATACGACGGTTCTTTTGCGCGGGCGGGTGTCGAAATCGATCAGTACGATCTGCTGCCATGTTCCTAAGGTCAGTTCGGCGCTTACGATAGGTATCGTGAGGGACGGGCCTAATAGCGAGGCTCGGACGTGTGCGTGGCCGTTGTCATCGTGCCATGTTTGCTCATGTTCGTAGCGGGCGTTTTCTGGGGCGATCTTTTCGAAAGCTGCGGCGATGTCGTGGTTTACGAGGCCCGGCTCGTATTCGATGGTTGTTATGGCTGCTGTGGAGCCGATGTTGAAGACGGTGGCGGTTCCTGCGGAGATGCCGGAGGAAGCCACGGCGGAAGCGATCTGGCCGGTGATGTCGATGATGTCGCAGTTGCCGTTTGAATCTATCTGTATTTTGTGGGTTTTTACCATGTTATTATAGTAGTGAATGGGGGCTGAGAAGTAAACGGAAAATCTCTAAGATCTCTCTCTCAGCCGCCATGCCACTGTCCGCTTTAACTCACTTCATCGGCCAACCGCCATACCCATCGATTATCTCATCAACTCGACCCATACACATTATCGTCCGCCCAAGCCCAACTGTTATCTTCTGATAATGTATTGGTTCAGCGTGAATTGGACAAATCCACTTTATTGTTTTGAGACTTTTCTTGCCTTTGGCAAATAATGAAACCGCCTTTGGCGGGCCCTTTTATTAGGTTTTTTTAAGGCATTGCAAAGCTCTGAATTGTCCTTACGAATCGTAAACTGGGATG